>JAAYYB010000161.1 GCA_012515615.1 Fibrobacter sp. | reverse complement strand
GGAAAAGGGGACGGACTATCTTTTTCAGCAAACAGGTATGCATGTGAGTAGGGGACGTGAGTAGGGGACGGACCAACTTTTTCAGACCAAACTGACTTGAATATTACCGATTGAATCTGCTTTGAAAATAAAGTACTCCAATCTTAGAAATAGCAGTGCTATGCTTTGGGGCTCATAGTTGCCCGATTCACTGCGTAAAGAAAATTCTCGAATCTGCAGGTGTGAGTGGCTTTACTCATTTAGTAATGAGAGATTTGGGAATCAAAAAAGGAGACACACCTGTGATGCAGGAAGAAATCGAGCGAATCACCGAAATTATTAGACTTCAATATATTGAAAAGATGAATAGTGAAATCTCGGCTTGAGCTAATGTTGCAACAGGAAGCTATGCGTAGGATCAACGCAGCTTCCTGTTTACAAAATTTCAAAACAATGCTATGTTAAAGTCATCTACTTCTTGACAGCTTGAATGTCCGCCGACACCACATAATTCTCCGCGCCACTCCCCGGAGCCCAGTCCTTGATAAATGATTTGCTCCCATCTTTCGGTGCAACACGAATGTCGCTGAATCCTGCTTTTTGCAGCATTGAAATAACTTCATCACGAGTCGATGCTCCTGCAATACAACCGGCATGAAGCGCGAGATCGGCTCGTACACTTTCGGGAATCGGTGCTGATGCAATGACATCCGATACGGCAACACGGCCACCAGCTTTGAGAACTCTGAATGCCTCATTAAAAACTCTCTGCTTGTTGGGAGAAAGATTAATAACGCAATTGGATATGATCACATCAATGACGTTATCTGCTACCGGAAGGTTCTCAATTTCGCCCAATCGAATGTCAATGTTCTCACGATTCGATTCAGCCACATTCTTTCTTGCTTTACTCACCATCTCCGGTGTCATGTCTACACCTATGACGAAACCTTTATCGCTAACCTGCTTTGCAGCAAGAAAGCAATCAAACCCGCCTCCGCATCCAAGATCAAGAACCGTTTCTCCCGGTTTCAATGAGGCGATTGCCTGTGGGTTACCGCACCCAAGCCCCATATTAGCACCTTCGGGTACAGACTCAACATCTTCCTTACTGTAACCTATGTTTACACTTGCATCTGCAGCGTTGCTTGTACTTGTTGGACTGCAGCAGGATGGTCCGCAACAACAGCCGGAAGATCCTGATGATGTCGCAACTTTCCCATAGTTTTCACGGACTGCTTGTTTGATTTCATTTTCGCTCGGGTTATTCATAGCAAATTTACCTTTCTTTGTAGAATTATATTCTGCAATTTCGATCAAATCATATTAAAAAGATATCCACCTAAGACTGCGGTTACCCAAATCACTGCAACAATACCAGCGACGAGTCTTTTTTTGAAAATACTTGCGAGCATAGCGATTTCCGGGATCGCCATTCCCGCACCACCAATGATTAAGGCGATGACCGCTCCCAGACTCATTCCTTTTTACATCAAGGCCAATCCAATAGGAATTGCAGTTTCAGCCCGGATATATAAAGGGACTCCAATAGTTGCTGCTATTGGGATCGCAAACAGGTTTTGATGGCCTGCAATCTTTACAACAAAATCCTGGGGAATGTATCCATATATTGCAGCCCCAATTCCTACACCAATGAGCAAATAGACCAGAACTCCTTTAAAATCATTCCATGCAGAAAAAAAAGCTGATTTCAATCTTTGTAGAAAGGTAACAGGCTTTGATGAGTCACCACCGCAACAACAACAGGATTTCTTTGGAGATAGCTGCTTGATCATTCCCGCCCCACCTACTTTAGACAGAACTATCCCGAAGAGGACTGCCCCAAAAAATGTTATCACAAAATAGGCTGCACATGCTTTTAATCCCATCAATGCAGCAATCATTGTCAAGATAATGGGATTCAGTAATGGCGAGGCAATCACAAAAGACATCACCGGTCCGAATGGTGCTCCTGCGTTCAACAATCCGAGCGTCATCGGAATAGTTGAGCATGCACAGAATGGAGTCAAAGCACCGACACCTGCGCCTATGAAATTCCCGAAGATACCGCCTTTTGATAGCCATTTTCTTAGTTTTTCATCTGGGATATACTGTAGAACTAATGCGACAATAGTGCTGATACCCAGAAACAATGCTGTTAGCTCTGCGGTTATCAAGAAAAAGTATTCTACTGTTTTGAGAAACGTATTCACAACTCCTCCTTTGGTTGACACTGTCAACTATTATCTAAAAAAAGGGCTATTTATTCAGTGCATTAGCCATTGCAACGAGTGCATCTTTGATGCTTTTTTGCGAATTAACCGGCACATTGGATAGCATTTGTTCCAGCCTGGATATGCAAA
This sequence comes from Fibrobacter sp., assembly GCA_012515615.1. Classification (GTDB taxonomy): domain Bacteria; phylum Fibrobacterota; class Chitinivibrionia; order Chitinivibrionales; family Chitinispirillaceae; genus JAAYIG01. The sequence continues at coordinate 13,888 of JAAYYB010000161.1, read as the reverse complement.
TGGTATCAGCAGATTCGAGTGCCTGTTGCCCTTTACTTGTGATTGTGACACAACAAACACGAGCATCATTCTGGAACTTGTGTTTTTTAGCGAATCCCTTCTTTTCTAACCTATTCACTATACGTGTAGCACCGGATTTTGTAAAGCCAAGCCTTATTCCGATCTCCTGCACGGGACAGTTTTGAGTAGTTGAAATCTTTTGAAGAGCGATAAACTCCGGCATTGAGAGTTTCTCACAGCAAGTGCCATCAAGGCTTTTGGGGCCGAAATGCCAGACGATCTCAATAAGTGATCGAAACGCCTCGGATGAATTGTTTGCTGGTTGCGGTATTGTCTGTTGAGTTTTTTTGCGCATACATTCAAAATAGGTCATAATGGTTGACGGTGTCAACTATTAAGCAGGATATTACAACGGCTTTTTGTTTCATGCACTCTTCCAATTAAACTGGTTACTGGGCGACAATTTTTCCATCGACAATTTTGATAATCCGTTGAGCCATTTGCGCGATATTCGGATCGTGGGTGATCATAACTACTGTTGTACCGCTTTTATGCTGTCGTTTAATGATCTCCATAACTTCTTTGCCGGTATCCGGGTCGAGGTTGCCGGTAGGCTCATCAGCAAGAATGAGACGTGGCTTTTTTACCAAAGCACGGGCGAGCGCAACACGCTGCTGTTGACCGATGCTCAGTTCAGAGGGCAGGTGATCTTTTCTGGCTGTGAGATCAACTTGTTCAAGAATAGCATCGATTGTTTCATTGACCGCTGTACCATTGTTTGCAAGCGAAAGACCAACGCTCACATTTTCATAGACAGTCAAATAGGGAACAAGATTAAATGATTGGAATACAAATCCGACACTCGTTCCTCGCCACTGTGAGCGTTTGGTAACATCCCAATCGTAAATTGATTGTTCATTCCATTTCACGGTTCCCTGATCGGGGGGGCCAGTCACCAGTGGATGATTGTGTTACGTGGCAGGTTTTGCGATTAGGCATGGACTTCCTCCTTCTGAACAATGGCAGTCAATAATGGCCGAGTCTAACCCCCATTTTCCTGAAAAAACTCGTGTATGCAATGTTTCAACCCGCAACTCGTAATTTTTTTGATTTTTTTTGGCCATTTGGTTATATTGCCAATAAACCTATTAACCACGGAGTAGAAGTATGAATAAACAGACGATGGCCAAGCACGAGGCGAAAGCCACGATCATCAAAGCGATGGCCCATCCTACTCGGCTTCTGATCATCGAAGAATTGTCGAAGCAGGAGCATTGTGTATGTGAGCTCACCGAAATGGTTGGGGCAGATACATCGACTGTATCAAAGCATCTTGCAATTCTAAAAAATGCTGGTATCGTAACGGACGAAAAGCGGAGTCAGATGGTCTATTACAGCTTGATCATGCCTTGTACGCTCAATTTTCTCTCATGCCTCGATAATGTAATTCTCGAAAGAGCCAAAGAGCATTTGGCAATGGTAGGGTAATTTTTTTATTGCTATTACTTGGTTTTTTTGCCAAATGATAAAGAAAGGATTGTAAGCAATGGACTGGAAAAAAGAATCAAAGCCCCTGCTTATCATTGCAGCGGTCTTTTTGGGGATGTTCTTTCTCCCTGTAGGAATCCCGAGGTTCGACAACGCGGTTTTCGAATCACTCCAGTTAGTTAAGTGGTACGCAAGAGAGCATGTGCTTTTATGTCTTATTCCGGCCTTCTTCATTGCTGGTGCAATCGGGGTGTTCGTAAGCCAGACATCAGTAATGAAATACCTCGGAGCCAAAGCCAATAAGATACTTGCCTATGGGGTTGCATCGGTTTCAGGGACAGTCCTGGCGGTCTGTTCATGTACGGTATTGCCGCTTTTCGCTGGAATCTATCGAATGGGTGCAGGGATTGGTCCGGCATCGGCATTTCTCTATGCGGGTCCGGCGATCAATGTTTTGGCGATTGTTCTGACAGGACGAATTCTGGGTATTGAGATGGGGCTTGCGCGAGCCATCGGAGCAATCGTCTTCAGCATAGTAATCGGGCTTTCGATGCATTTGATTTATCGCAAAGAGGAAGCAACCAAAGCTGCAACCCAGATGGCAATGCCTGAACCGGAAGCCGGTAGACCCCTATGGAAGACATCCGCCTATTTTTTGGTAATGATAGCGATCCTTGTTTTTGCTAATTGGGGAAAACCGATGCAGGATAGCGGAGTGTGGCATGCGATCTTTAGCCTGAAATGGCTGATAACTTCAATCTTCTCCGGGATCTTTGGGGTGATTCTTATCGCGTGGTTCAAGATGGCCTGGTGGAAGGTCCTGGCCGTAGCACTCCCTGCTGCTGGCATTGCGTTGCTTGCTCCACCGTCCATCCCTCATGAATTCCTGCCGGTGACCGCCTTCGCTGCGGGATCAATAGGTCTATCCGTTATCACCAGTACCGACAAGGGTGAAATCGGCGATTGGTTTTCATCGACTTGGACATTCGCGAAACAGATACTGCCGTTGCTTTTGTTCGGCGTTCTTGTCGCGGGATTTCTTTTGGGAAGAGTCGGCCACGAAGGAATAATCCCTTCAGAGTGGGTCTCCTCTGCTGTTGGCGGGAACTCTTTCAGAGCGAACTTCTTTGCATCGGTTGCTGGAGCGTTCATGTATTTCGCCACCTTGACTGAAGTACCGATCCTCCAGGGCTTGATCGGTAGTGGTATGGGCAAAGGACCAGCATTGGCACTTTTGCTTGCGGGACCGGCTTTGTCATTGCCGAGCATGCTGGTGCTCAATGGAATCATGGGGCTGAAAAAGACCGTAACTTTCGTTGTACTCGTGGTAGTTATGGCTACCATTTCAGGAATGATTTACGGTTATTTCTTCTAAGCCGGGAAAGGTTGATCATGGGCAAGGATACATGTGTAGTCACTCTCTCGAAGCAGGAAAGAATGAAAATAGAAATGATCGTCATCGATGCGGACAAGGACGAAGCACTCGCATTTGTTCGCGAACTGCGGTCAAAAATAGATACAACGACAAAGGATATAAAATCTCACCTTGACAGGTAAAACCAGGAGGACGTATGAAAAAGATCCAGATTCTCGGAACGGGCTGTCCGAAATGCAAAAAACTTTATGAAGCGGCTCTGCAGGCAGCCAAAGAAGCCTCAATCGAAGCAGAGGTGACCAAAGTAGAAGACATAAACGAAATCATAAAATTCGGTGTTATGATGACTCCGGCGCTTGTGGTCGATGGGGAGGTAAAGGTTGTCGGGCGGGTGCCGCGACCAGATGAGCTGAAATCTATGATTGTATGATCACATTCTTTCTGCCAAGGCGTAACAAACTAACCCTGCTTGGTGTCTAACAAAACATTAAAGTAGCATTTTTAAAAATTGAAAGGATCCATTATATGGTAAGTTCCAAATTGGGCAAGCACAAAACAATGATTCTTCTCGGCGTAATCTTGGCATTCACTGTTTTTCAAACTTTTTGTCAAGGCACACAGGCTTCCAAACCAAAAGGCAAGACTGGTGCCTCTGCTGATACAAAGACGAATAGTGCCGCAACACCAACTACCCCCGCCCTCAAGGCCGTTCAGCAGAAACTTGTCGTCTACTACTTTTATACGACGTACCGTTGCCATTCCTGCACAATGATCGAAAAGCTCACGAAGACTGCCGTCGAAGCCGGTTTCAAAGATCTGCTTGCCAGCGGACGAGTGGAGTTTAAAGGCATTAACATAGAGCAGCCCGGAAACGAGCACTTTGTCGAGGACTACAAGCTATATACGAAATCCGTTATTCTTTCAGATCTGAGAGACGGCAAAGAAGCCAAATGGAAGAACCTCGATCAGGTTTGGACGCTTTTAGGCAATGAAGGGAAATTCATAGAGTACATTCAAAAAGAAATAAAAACCTATCTCGAAGGATAAAGACAATGGAATCAATTTTCATTGACATCGGCGCGGCTATCTGGCTTGGGATCCTCACCTCGATCAGCCCGTGCCCGTTGGCAACCAATATAGCGGCAATTTCGTATGTCGGGCGTAAAGTGGAGAAAACCCGGCTTGTCCTTTTCGCGGGATTGTTCTATACCTTGGGTCGTGCGCTTGCGTATGTTGCAGTCGCGGTACTCGTAACACGCAGCCTCCAGATGATCCCCGGCGTTTCAATGTTCCTTCAGAAATACATGAACCTTGCAATCGGGCCGCTGCTCGTGATTGTTGGCATCCTGCTTCTTGGCATTTTCAATATCAGCTTCGGTGGCGGCATGGGCGGTAATCTTCAATCGCGAGTCGACAAAATGGGCCTCTGGGGATCGGGACTTCTGGGAATCGTTTTCGCACTGGCCTTCTGTCCTGTTTCAGCCGGACTGTTTTTCGGAGCACTTATTCCTCTTGCAGTCAAGGGCAATGCGGTCTTTATGTCATCGCTCTATGGGATTGGGACTGCCGTGCCGGTTATCATTTTTGCGATTATTCTTGCATTCTCAGCCAATCTCATCGGCTCCGCATTCAAGAAATTGACTGCAATCGAAAAATGGGTACGACGGGGAACGGCAATCACAATGCTTGCAATAGGTGTTTATCTCATATTGCGACACAATTTTGGATTGAATTTTTAGTGTAAAGGATTTTGAATGCAGAAACGATACCAGGCAGGAGAATCGACCGATATCGAAGATATCAATCAATTACGCTCATTATTTGGCCATTTGCCCCAATATGCAACCGTTACACATGTTTGTGATCTCCTATTGATTGCAGTCCTGCTGATAGCGTTCCCCACTTCGGCTGAACAGCGCACCGTCGATTTCGATGAAGCTTTGGCACTTGCCGACAGTCTGAATCCCGATATTCGCAGCGCTCGTTCCCGCATCTCTGAATTGCATCACAAGAAACGTCAGATAACAGGAAGTCTGCTGCCGCAAATTGACGCATCGGCAAGTTATCACGACTGGGCGAAACCCCACCAGGCAAAAGATACCTCCTCGGTGAATCACAGGATGACATCTACACCGATATATAATCGCACGGCAGATGCTGTTCGATGGTGGAAGATCCCGGTATCAACGCACGTCGGTTGACCAGCAGATCACTCTGGAAACCCGAAAGCTCGAACAGAACCTACGCACCATTCGAACATCTGTGGTTCGTGCCTGGTTCGAAGCGATGCGATCACGCTATGGAATCACGATTCAAAAAGATTTCATAGCCCGGTTGCAGGAGCAACAGGCTCTCTCCGAGCAGCTCTATTCCTCCGGCAAAGTTTCCAATCTCGATGTTCTTCGCATAAAAACCCAGATCCATTCAGCACAGGGCAGTTGCGCACTCTGGAAGCAGTGCTGGCGAATAAACTTTATTTGCTTGCGCTGGCTATCGGCACCTTAGAGTTGATCGCAATCTCCGACAAGGACAACGAGTTAATCGAGCAACTGCCGCCGTTGTCAGGAATCGCCTGCACCGAAAGCGACGCTGTCGAAAGGTCTCCCGAAGTCAATGCCGCCATTGCCGCCTACGAAAAATCACTTATCGATAAGCGCGTCCTGCAGGCTGAATACCTTCCGACACTTTCGGCGCGGGGAGGATTCAACCTTGAAGACAACACTCTCATCCCGCAAAACCCGAACTGGAGCGCGGGCGTCGTTCTCAATGTGATTTTCAGAGGTGGAATTGTAAGGGCGCAGATAGCCCAGGCGCAGGAGCGCACGTTCCAGGCATCACAGGCAATCGAGAATGCAAAGGTCTCTTTCGCCGCACGAATCCGCTCAGCCCTCGAAACGGCTAAAGAGAAATATGAAAAAATCGCGATTGCCGAACAAACATGGGAGGCGGCAAAGGAAACCAGTGCTGCACGGTACGATCGCTTTCACGGTTCAAAAGTGTGGATGAAATCTCTTTCATTGTGAAGATTGAACCCGACAAATACGGTGCATCTATAATCAAGAACATCGAAAAAACCGTTATGGAGTTGCCGCTTGTCGAGTCCTACAATACGCTTATCAGTAGTCCGTCCCCTTCCGGGAAACCGGCAGAGAAAAAATCAGTCCGTCCCTGAAAACTGCTTGATTTCCCCTCTTTTTTTTTGTATTATTCTTTGTATTCGGCCGACCGGCCGACCGAAACACGCGCGAAAGGAATATACCTTTGAAAAACCCTCTTTATGCATTCAAATACCCTAAAATCTCAATCGCAGTCACTCTGGCTATTACCTTCTTTTTCGCCTGGCACCTTCCCAGGCTCGTCATCAACAACGACGTGGTTGTCTTTCTTCCCAAAAACAACCCTCACCGGGCTGCCTACGATGCACTCAACGAAGAGTTTGACAAAAGCGATGGTATCATCATCGCCGCCACAGTCAAGGAGGGGTTTATCTATTCGGCCGAAAATGTAGCAGCTCTCAAAGCTATCACCGATTCGCTTCAGGCAATAGACTCGGTCGAAGGCGTGATGGCTCTTACCACCACCGATTACGTGGAGGGTGTCGAAGGAGGCGTCGAAACGGTCCCGATCGCGGCCGATGTTCCCGTCAATCCCCAACAGGAGCAGGAGATTCTCAACCGTCTCAGGAACTGGGATATTTACAAAAACACGCTCTATACCGATGATTACAAAACATCGCTGATCCTCGTACGCCTTAAAAGCAATTCCATGAAGCGCGATGAGGCAATATATCATGAAGCAATGAACATTACCAGTCGCTACCGCGACAAGTTCGATTTTCAGGTTGCTGGTTCGCCTTCGATCTTTATTCTCGTTGGAAAGAACATGACAAGCGACCTTGTGCGCCTGATTCCATTTGTAATTATCACGGTGCTCTTGACATTGTGGGTATCATTCAGAAGAGCTGGCGGTATTATTCTTCCGATGCTTACAGTGCTCATTTCCATTATCTGGTCGCTGGGGCTGATGTCACTTGTCGGTATACAAATGACTCTCATTGCCACGGTGATTCCAGTGCTTCTTGTTGCAGTGGGCAGTGCCTACGGTATTCATATCCTGGCACATTATTACGACCGACACGCGGCACAATACACGGCTCTGTCAAGAAGCCTTTCTGAAACAGAGCACGAGCATCTGCTTGGCGCAACAATGGATAGTGTTGGCAAGGCGGTAATGCTGGCGGCTCTTACCACAATGGCCGGATTCGGTTCGCTTGCCACTTCTTCCATTACTCCTGTACGTGATTTCGGTATATTCACTTTTGTAGGCGTATTAGCTGCCTTCGTCGTATCTATCGCTCTGATACCATCGCTGCTGCACTTTTCGCATGAGAAAAATGCCAGAGAGATGAAAAAAGACACCTCCAATCCGCTGATTGATCCGATCGTAAATTTATTCATAAAGGTTACCCGTTATCCTAAAACCACATTTGCGGTCACGTTTATCATTGTTATAATTGCTATTGCCGGTACCTCAAGAGTGCACGTGGGCAATGCAATCATCAATTTTTTCAAGGAGAATAGCTCTGTCTGGCAGGCAAACACCTGGCTTCAAGGCCATACGAACGGAACGAGCTCTCTTGATGTGGTTATCCGCGGTAAAGAAGCCGGAGATCTCGCACATCCTCTGATCCTAAAGAAAATCGACGAATTTGGCATATTTCTTAAATCCAGACATCCGAATGTCAAAAAGACAGGTTCTCTGGTCGATATTGTCAAGCGCATCAATGATGTCATGCATATAGAAGAGCAACAAGCTGATTCTTCAGCAAAATGGAACGAGATACCAACTGATCCTGTAAAATACGGCCTTGACGGTGATGAGGGGCTCCGTCAGCTCATTTCGCAATACCTGATGCTTTTTACCGGTGATATCAAACAGTTTGCAGACGACGGGATCGAACCAAAGATCGCCCGCATTCTCCTGCAGATGAACACCAACGAGGTTGATTCGCTCAAGTTAATTCAGCGCAGCGTTACGGAATGGTTCGGACAAAACCTCCCTGAAGGTTATACCTTCGAAATGGCCGGTACCGCTGATGCTGAAATTGAGGTGAACCGGCTTATTGTCACCAGTCAGATCTACAGCATTCTCTCGTCAGTCATCATTGTATTTGGCCTTATTGCGCTGGCATATGGTTCAATATGGGCAGGTCTTTACGGTGCAGTCTGCCTTGCAATACCTCTTCTTATCAACTTTGGCGTAATGGGCATTCTTAATATCCGTTTAGATATAGCCACAGCCATGGTTTCATCTATCGCAATCGGAATCGGAATCGACTACATTATTCATTATATGAGTGCCTATAGCAGGGAGCTGCGGGCAAACGGTAACCAGTGGGAAGGTGTGTCGGCCAGAGCTACCCGATCATGTGGACGAGCCATTATTTTTAACGCATCCTCAGTAGCACTGGGATTCGCGATCATCCTGTTTTCTAATTTCAAACCGCTCAACTATCTTGGAGCGCTGATTTTTCTCTCTATGGGTACCTCGGCGCTTGTGTCGCTGACACTGCTGCCGGTAATATTTGATCGTTTCAAACCGGAATTTCTTTTACGTGTGAAATCATAACATTTAATAATTGCCGATACTTTCCGGCAGGTAAACCGAACAGGAGGGACATATGAACAAACTTGTCAAAGCAATTACATTCGGTACCCTTTCACTTGCTGCAGTATTATCTTCTGCCAATGCTGATGAGCGTGGTGAAACGATTGCCCGCTCTTACTTCGGACTAAAGGATCCCTCTACTGTCCGTTCATCAGCGACCATGACACTCACCGATAAAAAAGGTGCAACCAGGGGCCGTACACTGGAGATGTATGAACGGAAGGACAGCAAAGGAACCGCATCTTTCATTGAGTTCTCGGCCCCTGCAGACGTCAAAGGAACCCGCTTCCTGAGCGTGCCTCTTGACAACGGTTCCAACGAACAGCGCATCTACCTGCCTGCGCTCAAGAAGGTCAGACTAATTGCATCATCGGGAAAAAAAGGCAGGTTTGTGGGAAGTGACTTTTCCTTTTACGATATGGAAGATCGCGATTTTGATGATTACACCTACACCTATCTGCGTGATGAAAAGCTCGGCGAACGTTCCTGCAATGTTGTAAAGATGACATCAAAAGACGAATCGGCACCCTATTCTCACGCAGAAGCCTGGGCTGATGTCGCAGATTCCTTTGTCTACCAGCTTAAACTTTACGACCGCGCGACCGGTGGTCATATCAAGACACTGTCGGTACTGGAAACTGGTGTCTATGATGGATGCATTATTCCTGTCAAGGTACGCATGACAAATGTCGCCGATAACACGTCGACCGACCTTGTGCTCAATAATGTGGAAGTAAATGGAAAAATCGATGGGAAGTTCTTTACCATGCAGCATCTTGAAGCAAAATGACCCCGTTCAAACCGGCTGGAGCATCAAGCGAAGTACGGGACCGCGAGAGGGTGGTCCCGTTGTATCAACGGCCTTTCGGAAATCAATCTGACATCAAGGAGATCCGGTAATGAAAACCATTTTCGTACCCCTTTCAATCACTCTTCTTCTTTCCACGGCTATCCTGGGCCAGGATGAGAGCGTCACTTTTTCGGGCGAACACCGGGTGCTCTTGTCTATACCTGCAGCGAGTCAGCACTTTGATTTCGACGGAGAAATGAAGGAACCACGTGCTGAAACCGATCTTGAACTCCAGGTCGACCGTTCGGATATCACTCTGCATGCGGGTTTGCGTGTCAAGTCGCATCTTATGCTCTCGGGGTCACAGCAGCAGCGGTTTACATGGTTTCCTCTTGAAAACAGTGTAACACTCCAAAAGGGATTATTCAGCGGGACACTCGGTTACCAGTATTTTTCCTGGGGGGTAGCAGACAAACTCAACCCGACCGACAATATCAACCCACGGGATTACACTACTGGTCCCAATGCAGAAAAACTCGCTATTTTCTCCGCTTCAATGCGTCTTTACCTGACAGAACGGCTATCGCTGCAGGCTGTGTATGTGCCATTTGAGGAACCGGACCTTTTTCCTGTCGGGGTATCCGAAAAGCTCGCTTCAGAGTCGCCATTCCGTCGTGTGCGTCTTTCATCACTTAACCTTGTGTCTGGAAGTCCCGTGCCTGAAATCGAATCTGTAATGTCAACTGGTGAAGTGAGGATCGATGATCCCGATCTTGACCCGAGTTCGTTTCTGGCCGGTGGCAGGGTAAAATTCAGCGGCGGCACCTTCGATGTTTCGGCCAGTTACCTTTACGATATGGACCAGTACTTCACACCCGAAATCGAGCTGGAGCCCTACTCTCCGCTTGACGCCACAACAAAAATCGATCCATCTATTCCCAGCGGGGCCCTCAGCGCGGTGCCTTCGGAGTTCTGGTCGCTAAAAAACCTTACTCTCCGGCGTGGACGTATTCATCGCATGGGACTCGATGCAAAAACAGTTATCGACCGTTTCGGTGTCTGGTTTGAAGGATGCTATTCACTTACTGAAGATACAGACAACAGCTCCTGGCAGGTGCGCAACTCATCTTTTGACTGGACTTTGGGACTCGATTTCTCCTATGGCAGTTCTGATGAACACTACCTTAACATCCAGCAGATCGGAAGATATATTGTCGATTACGATGATCGTTTTTCAGATGATTACCAGGGAGGAACACCCGGTCTGGCACAGTTATCGAGTCGAGATGCCATGGAAAAATATTACTACCGCCTCTTTTCCAACCGGCTTGCATATGTCACCGAAGCGCTTCTCTGCGGTGCTGCTCTGAGGTCTGAGTGGTCGTTGTTTGATGGAAATCTCACGCCATCGATTGAAGCTGTCTACCTGTATCCTTTTGGGTACGATGATACTGAAGGGAAACGGATAGGGGATATCATCGGTACCGCCGAACTATCGTGGAAACCGGCTGATGCTGTTGAGATGGATCTGGGTTTTTCGGGTTATTATGCGGCATTTTCATCAAAAAACAATGAAATCCGCAATATATACGATAATAAGATCGGTCTCTTCTTCCCGCAGAGCAGAATTTATCTTAATGCAGTTTTCAATTGGGCACGGTAATCTTTATCAGGCTGAAGGAGTCATCACATGGAACAGAATAAAGAACACCAGGGTGAGACAAATCCAGCCGTACCTGCTACAAACCGGGATAAGATCCTCGAGGCGGCCGCGCGGATCATCCGTGAAGAGGGTGTTGTCGCAGCGAGCCTTTCAACAATTGCCCGGGCTGCCGACATTGCCAAAGGAACCCTTCACTACTACTACCGCAGCAAAGCGGATCTTCTCTTCGATCTCGCAGAACGTCAGGCTTCTAAATGGTCCCGTCAATTTCTCGACTTGGCCGCTGGTGCTAAAAAGGGGAAAAAAAACGATCGTGCCCTCCGGGAACTCATCACTGAAATACTGGTCCTTGGCAACAACGGAATTCTTATCCATCTCATGATGGAGGGTGCTACTGGAAACGGTGAGCTGAAGGTGAAGTTCAAAAATCTTTTCAGTGAGTGGAGTGCTACAATTCAGAAGGGACTTTCCAGGCTCTTCGATCTGCCGCTGAGTCCGGATAATGCAGATATCATCCTGGCAAGTCTCATCGGTTTTCTTTTCAATTCTGTGGTAAGCGGAAAAAACATCGATCCTGACGTTTTCATCAGATTCATCAAAGACGGTATCGCCGGGGCGAGCCGGAGGTGAATGGTTGACCCGATAATAACCGTTCCCTCAGTGAAAATATCACTTACCCCAAAGTGCTAATACAACCTGGTTTCAGAAACAGAGCAGTTAAAGCAAGTCCCATTTTCTAATGATTTTTAGTTTTCCATAACACCTTCTCGTCCTCCCGCAAGGAAATAATTACTGGCGAACCTTTTTTCTTCGGAACGACATAATAAACTCCCTCCGAAGCTTTGCCGACGCAAGTTTCTGAAGCCCGAGGTCCTGAAAAACAAATGGCCTCACCTGAGCAATAGGCACATCAGGATCCAAAGGACAGGAAGGTTTTTTTAAAGATGATAAGGAAGTTCGTATGAACGAATTGCAATTCAACGAAAGCTGTAAAAAAAAGCAACCCATTATCGGGACTTTTATTCATTTCCATCACATCACCGCAACAATCTGGTACTACCTGAATATTAGCCTCTACCGTTTGTTATTGAGCGGTACAATTTTAACCTGTTTGCCAGAAAGAGTCACTTTGGCTGCTTCGATGCATCTTTTCAAAACTTTGAAATGGTGAGAGGAATACTGGGTGGATTATTATATCAAAAACGGGAAAGGATATTTCGAAAATGTAAGGAGGATTAAACGCAACCCGGTGTGCATAGGTCTTTACTACGATCCAACAATCTGCGTCGTTTCTGATATGTAAATACTTTGCTGTCGAAAATGCATATAATATTTATCAGAACTCATATATCAAGGCCCATTATTCCTTATTATGAACTTTGGTCCGGCTGCCATGCAACAGGAAGAAGAGACCCATCCCGTTTTCTAAAACGACTGCGATTGTTAACCGACACTATTTATAACAGAACTGTCCTTATCGAAATTATCGGTGATCTGTGGAAATTTAGGTAAACTGGATTTTTAGGATTGTTTGTAATAAATTATAGTTTGATTTCTGGCTTTAAGGAAACCACTGGATCTGCCAGTGCAGCCAGATGTCTCGTTAAGGCACTATCGTGCCTTCTTGCTTTCGCGGCTTTGCCGCTCAGTCAAGTACTACCGCCTGTGGCGGTAGTACTTGACTGTACAGGGACCGTCAATCTGGAGGCCATTTCATGTATATTGATTCTTATCCCGAGCGCAAAAAACTTGAAGCCTCCTATGAGGCAAATTATCCCCACTATCAGACTGCTGTTTCAGAGATATCAAATGACATTCAGGCCAGAATTGATACTCTTGAGGCCCATGTGACCGTAAAAGGCCGCATTAAGTCATTCGAAAGCTATTTCGAAAAAATCCTTAAACGACTGGAAAAGAAGAGAAAGACCGGGCAGGTGGAGCCTATTCACGATATTCTGGCATTTCGTGTAGTGTGCCCGTTTCTTGAGGACACAACCAGGGCAGAGGAGAAACTGCGTTCGGCGTATGTCGTACACGATGTGGATCGTAAAGGTGAAAACCACTCTATCGGTGAATTCGGATACAACTGCACCCATCTGGTGCTGGAAATTCCCGAGCGGATCCGTAAACTCATACCACTTCTGGATATCGATACTGTTGAAGTTCAGATCAACACGATTCTTCAGGATGCCTGGGCTGAAGTAGAACATGAATTAATTTACAAAAGCCATATCGCTCCGCTTGATACACCTTTGAGACGGAAATTAGCCGCAATCAACGCCACACTTACGCTTTCTGATATCACATTCCAGGAAATACGCGACTATCAGCGTAATCTCCACAAAGAACTTCGTAAAAGACGCCAGTCCTTCACTGCAGAACATCCTGCCCCGATTGATGATAGTAATTATAATGAGAAAACAATTAATGAGACTTCGGAAAATGAATGTGAAACAATCTCAGAAGAAACAAACATCCGAAACCTTGGTGATCTGCTTGTTGAGGCTCTTCATGCTCATAATCAAAAAAACTACATGACTGCTATCGAACTTTATACCAGAATATTACAATCATCCATAGAAAAACGACTCAGAACTATTGTACTGATCCATCGTGGAATCGCATATTTCTGTCAAAAACACTACGAGATGGCGCTTGTTGATTTCACAGCTGCCACAGAAAATGAACCTGATAACAGCAGGGCATTTTATCATCTTGGCACTGTGAACCGGGTCATGGGAGACCATTCCTCTGCAATCAGTCATTTACAGAAAAGCCTGCAGCTTAATCCCTACCGTGTTGAGGCACTGATTGAATCTGCAAATGTATCATTCGAATTGGATAACTATTCTGCGGTGCTTGAGTATTGTGAAAAAGCCTTACGCATAAATCCCGAATTACCCGC
>JAAYYB010000013.1 GCA_012515615.1 Fibrobacter sp. | reverse complement strand
GCGGTGCCCCGGGCTATAGAATTATGCACCTTCGGTGCGCAGGACCGGAACATATTCCCGATTATAATCCCATATATTCACTGGCCTTACTTATTTAATTCCGGAAAGGCTACAATAAATTTTAATCTACCACCAGTTCGCCAGTGTGGCCGCAAAGGCGTTTGCAAATGTGATAGCCTTACCTGCCTTACAAACGGTGGACAACAAGGGGTGATAGCGCAAGACCGGCGTCTTCGACGGGCTGGAGCGAAAGAGGGGGCACCCTCTTCCAAAAACTCTTTATCCTTGTTTATTACTTGTATTGGGGAAGCCCCCATCCAAAAACTCTATATCTTATTTATAAACTTCAAAGTTAGTTTAGTGCTTATGTCCTCAAGCTCTCACCGCCCATCTGAGCTTCGCACACGAAGACCTTGGATTTGCCCGCCGCTCTTCTGCGGATGGACGGCCCGGCTCTGATGCGATTGATTTATAGATACCGCTTCGAAAAGCTGACTGAAATGACTTTTTTACAAGCCGGTCTTCGCCGGAATGGAATGTCAGTATGGCAACCCGCCCGCCTGGTTTCAGACAATCGGGAAGTAGTTTCAAAAACGATTTCAATGCTCCGAATTCATCGTTGACAGCTATACGAAGCGCTTGAAAAGTACGCTGGAGAGACTTCTTTATCTCTGTATCGGATAGATGAGGTTTTATTCCGGCGAGTTCTTTACGTATGATATTTGAGAGATCCGTAGTTGTTTCAATATTTTGCGCGTTCTTGTTTATTGCATGGGCGATCTTTTCTGCACAGGGCTCATCAGAATTTTCTATCAGAAGTTTCTCCAATGACTTCTCGTCAAGAGACCTGATCAGTTTTGATGCCGGCTGACCGTGCTGCGGATTCAGGCGCAGATCTAAGGGTCCGTGCGTTTTATAGGAGAAACCCCGGGATGGAGTATCTAACTGCATAGAGGAAACACCAAGGTCCGCAAGAATGAAATCAAATAATTCGCCTGTTTGAATTGTGATTCGGGCAATACCAGCAAAATTCATTCTATTTATCTGGAGCACCTGATCATCATAGCCAAGATCACGCAGCCTTTTTTCGGTCCGTGGCAACTCCACAGGATCGACATCTATGGCAACAAGGTGGCCCCCCGGAACAATTCTCTTTAGAATCTCGAGGGTATGTCCGCCATACCCCAGCGTTGCGTCAAGGCCTCTGTGCCCGGGCCGGGGGTCAAGTATTTCGAGAATCTCCTTTACACAGATCGGGATGTGCATGCCGGCAGGGGTCTGTCCGCGCGCGATCACCTTCTGCACATCTTCACTGTACCGCTCAGGATTCAATTCCTTGTATTTCTCTTCATGACGGCGGGGATGGGTTCCGCTATAGCGGACTCTGCGTTTATGCTGTTTGTCTGGCTCTGTCATCATCGGTCCGTGGGAATCTGGATGCGTCTCGTTTCTCTGGCCCATAGGGGCACATAGTATTGAAAAAGACCCGTTCACTTATGCATCTTGTTTTTTCTTCTGCTTTCAATAAACGCGAGAGTCGTTTCCGCAGTGCTTGTAACCACCAGTTCTTCCGGAAAATCTGCTTTTGCAAGAAGCGGCCTCACCGACTCATCTGTTCCAAGCTCCAGAATCGCATGAGTGTCACTGCACACCGCCATCCTGCACGACTGGTCCCGACAGGCCTCAATCAGGTTCATCGTATTTTCCACAGAACTTCGGTTGTAAAGTATCTTGGAATTATTCAGCTCCAGTGCTACTCCTTTTTCCTTTGCTTTACGGGCGAGGATGTTGTAATCAACGGGGTAGTGAGGATCGTTTGGATGAGAGATTATGTCTATGGAAGGATTATTGTCTATGGCAGAAACTACCATTTGGGTGCATTCTTTCTCGGAGAGACCTTTCGGGATGTTGGGATGAATTCCCGCAAGCACAATATCAAGCCACTGCCTGTAGGCCTCCGGCAAATCAATTGACCCCTCTTTAAGAATATTACACTCTATCCCTTTGAGCACTTTTACTTCAGGATAAGGCGACTGGAAACGCTCAAAAAAAGGGCTGTTGAGCCGTCCGCCGATTGTAAGGCCGTGATCTGTAATGGCCAGCCCCTTCATCCCAAGTACCCTGGCTCTCTCTACAAGCTCCAGAACCGTGTGAATACCGCATAAACTGAAAAGCGTGTGTACGTGTAAGTCAATTTGCAGCATAAGAATCAGAAGTCCAATTCAACGATTAGAAGGTATTTTAATTTGACACTTGTTTAATTAATTTCGTTTCAAATTTGCGACCAGTTCTTCCCGAATGATTTTATCCGGTTTGATTCAATTTGATTTATCAAATATACTTTTATGTCGGTGGATCGACACGGGATAAAAAGCTGAATGATAACCGGAGCCCCGACTGTCAAGGAGGGGGCCTATGAAACAATACGAATTTCGTAAACCAGGCTTTCTGCCACACATACCGCCACGTTCCGTCATTCCTGCGAATGCAGGAAACCAGACTGGGAATTTTTGGAAGAGGGCGTCCCAAATACAAGTATAAGCAAGAATTTAAGATAAAGAGTTTCTGGAAGAGGGCGTTCCCTCTTGCGCTCCAGCCTGTCGAAGACGCCAGTCTTGCGCTATCACCCCGTGTTGTCCACCTTTTATACAGGCAGGTAATTACATCACATTTGCATACGTCTTTGCGGCTGCACTGATGAACTGTAGGTAGATTAAAACGGGTTGTAGCCTGGAAGAATTCAAGCATGTAGGGGAAAGTTGCAAGTCGCAAGTCGCAAGTTGCAAGTCAGGAGTTCCAAAGGGCGCTTTTTTTGGTTGTAAGAAAGTAAAAAAGCCGCGGCACGTCACACTTTTTTTCCAGGGAAAAACTAATGAGAAAATAAATGTTACCCGTTCAAATGCCCGATTGCAAAGTCCCTCTCAGTAGGAGAGGGATGCCGACAGGCGGGGTGAGGCTAGTAAAACCAACAAACGGCAATATCATTATATTAAGCGTCTTTATCTTAAAAACTACAATAAATTTTAATCACCAGGGCGTCGCCCTTCGCTGAAACAGGTCAGCCTTTCAGGCTGGTCAGGAATCTTTTCCATTTATGGCATCCAGTTCGCCAGTGCGGCCGTAAGGACGTTTTCAAATGTGATATACATACCTGCCTTCACAACTGGTGGACAACACAGGGGGATAGCGTAAGACCGGCGTCTCCGACGGGCTGGAGCACAAGGGGCAACGCCCCCTTCCAAAAAAAACTCCTGATTCTAAAGTTGTTACGCCCCTACAGGGCTATGTATGATCCGTCCCATTTACCCGGGGCGGTGCCCCGGGCTATAGAATTATGCACCTTCGGTGCGCAGGACCAGAACATATTCCCGATTATAATCCCATATATTCACTGGCCTTACTTATTTAATTCCGGAAAGGCTACAATAAATTTTAATC
>JAAYYB010000012.1 GCA_012515615.1 Fibrobacter sp. | reverse complement strand
TCTAAAAGCCTGTGTCGATAGAAACGATCATCGTAATACCGGTCTGCAAAATAGCTGCCTGCCATATCGTGTGAGAGACTGAACCTCATCATTGTACTTTCCGATGGTTTCCATGTAAGAGAGAAATCAAAAGGCATGCTTTTAAAGTAATCCATCGATTTAAGATTACTGGTTGTAAGATTCTGAGCAGAAGAGTAAGTTGAGAAAATCGGGAGTCCGAAATTCAGATTCAGTGTAACAGGTGCTGAGAACTTATACTGCATCATTGTGGCATAGAGACCCTGAGACTGCAGGCCGGGAGTGCCGGAGTAGCTGGACATGCCAAAAGAGAGGCTGTGGTTTATTGAGATTTTAGACGGGTCCAGAAAGCCTGTCCCGGACTGGCTCTCTGATGTGCCGTAATCATCTTTGGACTGGCCAAAAGCGCCGGCCACAATACAGAACAGAAATAGAAATGATTTTTTCATGGTATTCTCCCGAATGCATCTACATACAATTTCGAGTATCTACCCTAAAATATTTCCTGAACAGGAATTCTGCTAATTTAAGTATAACTTTATCCCTTCCAAGCAGCATAAATTATTGGCTGTGAAACGATAAATGCAATGAATTCAGCAAACCATCATGTTCGGCAATCCAGAGTGGTTTCCAGGAGTCAGAACCTGTATTGTATTCTTGGTGAATACACTTATCAACAATTTCCCTTGAACAATCCATTGCTTTTGTCTATACTAAAGGTATGAATGAAAAACGGCCTGCAAGCAATATCGTTCCTAATATTTTTGAATATTATGATTATCGGAAATATCTGAAGGATCTTGTATTGTTTGAAAAGTGTCGCAGTTCTGTATTCTCGAATCGTTATATCGTGCAGAAAGCCGGGTTTAAATCCCCGACCGCACTGAAGCATGTAATAGACGGGAAACGGAATTTGAGCCTGGAGGCTGCAAACAGATTCGCAGCTGCGTTGAAAATCGAAGGGACAAAAAGGCACTACTTTTTGACACTTGTTTTGTTTAATCAGACAACTTCACTGGCTGAAAGAGAAAAATATCTTAATGAGCTGATGGAACTGAAGAGATCTGAGATCCCTGCAAAGCTTGATCAGGAGAGATATGATGTACTCTCAAAGTGGTATCATCTTGCAATCAGAGAGATTGTAGACCTTCCTGATTATAGAAACTCCACAAAATGGATTTCCCGTGTACTTACCCCACAGATAACGGCTCTTGAGGCGGCTGAATCGCTTACCCTTCTGAAGAAACTGGGGTTAATTGCCAAAAAGGATGGAAAGCTTTGCCCTGTGGAAAAGACTCTGGCAACCGATGGAAGGGTACATTCTGTGAAAGCTGCTGAGTTCCACCGTCAGATGATAAATCTGGGAGCAGAATCGATTATCAGATTTTTCAGTGAGGAAAGAGAGATATCCGGAACAACGATCAGGATAGCCAAACAGGATGTACAGAATGTAAAATTACTGCTGAAGGAGTTCCGGAAGAAAATTCTGAATCTGGCAGCCAACAGTGCCGATGCAGATCAGATATATCAGTTGAATTTTCAATTTTTCCCCCTTGTGGCAACAGACCGTAAGGGACGCCTCTTTGATGAAAGAGAAGATGTATGAGTTATCTGTGCAGAGTCTTACGTACATTACCCTGCTTTTTTCTGCTGCTCTATAGCTGCGGCGGCGGATCAGATGTGGGTAATCCCGATATTACAGGGTACGTTTCATATTCGAGCGGTAAGGCTGCATCAGGGGGCATGGTGGTACTCAGTAAAGAGGGCGCTGCAGAGCAGGTCGACACTACTTATGCGCAGCAGACCGGAGACTTTCTTTTGTGTTTCAAGACTGTTAATTTCGATACTGTATACTGTGATGTAAACGGGTTCTTCAGGTTTGAAGAAGTTAATCCGGGTACATATGTTCTTGTGGCTGCAAAAAATGGTCAACTGGGGATGGAGAAGGTATCACACAGCGGGTATGAAGAGTCTCAAACCGGACTTATTCTTGAAAATCCGGCGTCTGTAGAGATTCAAAGCTATAATTATTCGGAAACAGAAGAAAAATTCATAGCCGCACATGTTTCAGGCACAACGTTTACTGCTGCATCAGATGATCTGGGTACATTTACATTCAGCGGGATTCCATCGGGTGATGTTGAATTTGTACTTTACAGGGCTGATGGAACTTACGAGAAATATCCGGAGTTTACAATTCTTCCGGGCTGCAGCGCATCGATGACTGTTGATCCTGTAAGGGAGCCGTCTTTGTGGGTCGCCAGAGAGTGCGGCCCCCGGGATCCTCTGGGGATACCATATGTAATCTGGAGTTCTCCTGAAAAGGGTGCTTTCGGTTTTGAGGAGATCTCAGTTGGCAAGTTGGACTATGATGTGAAGATACAGTTCAGTCACTCAATGGACACACGCAGTACGGGTTCTGCTATAAGCGCATTTTCAAGTGACAGCCTGACTGAAATTGAAAGTATCCGCTGGCAGGGAGCAAATGTGGTGCTGGTTGATTTATGTGTAAAGGACAGCACTGGTGAATGTGTTCCTGACAGTTTGAAATTTAAAGCAGGTGTCACTTACACAATTGCTATTGATACTACGGCTCAGTCTGATTTAGGGGTAAATCTGACTTATCCGGAAACAATCATATTGAAGCCATGAGAAATAAACTGGATTATATTTGTAAATGAGAAGAGATTGATTATAACACGATTGAGCCGGAAGGAGGCTTTATGTCAAGATTCAGGATTGTTGCGGGATTAGGATTATTAACTCTGGTACTGCAGGCCGGGGGAGCGGTGATTTTTGAGGATGATTTTTCAAATGCTAATAATTCAATTCTTAATTGGGCTTCAAACGATCCAGATGCCGTTACCATGAATTTTTCAGGGGGGAAATGTCTGGGAGAGAATACTGCTGATAATACAGGCGGTTTAATATATCATATCTTGAACAGTGGTAAACCAGGGACATTTACGCTTTCCGGGAAAATAACCAGGAGTTCTGAATCCGTTGAAGCTGGATTTTTTTTCTGTCTAAATATCTCGGGGGCTGTTTCGGGGTATTATGCGAGAATCGGCAAAGACTCATACATATCTGTTTTCAGATCTGATAGTATGGATGCATTGTTCAGTGTTCAGAGTCCGTTTGTGGCATCTGCTACCAATGAGCTCAAAATCAGCAAAAAGGGAAGTATGTTTTATGTCTTCTGCAATGACCACAAAGTAGGAACCTTTACTGATTCGAAATATCCGTCAGGTGATATCGCTATGTTTCTCCCAAATAATACTAAAGCGACTTTTGACGATATAATGCTTACCGATGTACTTGATACCACGACTAGTGTGAGTACCTGCTTTTCTGATGATTTCACAAATGGGGACATGTTTGGATGGGCCACTATGGAAAGCGATGGTAATGCAACGATCGCAAATGGCAAGCTACATGTCAAAACTGGAAAGTATGCATATGTCTATACCGACATGGCACTTAACGAACTGGTAATGAGGGTGGATGTCTCCTACATATCCGGAAGTAAAAACTCCATGTATGGACTTTTTGTAAAAGGCGAAGGAGAACAACTGCCCATTGCAGGGTTTATTATAACAGGAAGCCGGAGTTACGGAGTTTTTAAAGATAATCAGCCTATCCCTTTAACCTCTAACACGGCTATAAGAGGTGCTGCAGTGGCTGGTATGGTTGATACACTGGGAGTAAGGAAAAGTGCTGGTACCGGCTACATCTTCAGTGTCAATGGCATAAACCTTGACACTTTGAATGATATCGGTTTTGAAGTAACGGGAGCGGGTGTATTCTGTAATGACAGTCTCGAATTGGATTTCGATAACTTCGTCGTCTCTAACGGTGATACCGATTGCCAGGGTACAGATATTGTCTGGAGTCAGGCGAGCCGCAGACCCATATATAATAAAAATGCACAGCAAAGATTTGTTTTTGATCCATTGGGGAGATTAGTCAAAAGCGCAAACAGCAGTATAACTCACAAAAGGCTCTCTGCAGGAATTTACCTGAAGCAGGGGCAAAAGGCGCTTGTTTTTAAAGCCGTAAGAGAATAAATCGAGGGCCTTCGATACTGCAATGAGAGAACAAGAGGCTCTCATTGCCTTTTGCTGTGAAAATGGCCAGGTGTAGAATAAAATAAAGCCGCCATGATTCAACTCATGAGCGGCTTTTGTTTTAAAGATCCAGGTTTTTCAGTTCAGTGCAGTGCTCAATTCGCTTTTGTTTATCGATTGTCCGATCACTTTTTTAACAGATTCTGCAACGATCTGAATCCCCTCACTGATTCGTTCTTCCGGTGTATGGGAGAACGCGAGGCGAAATGAATTGTTTCTGGAGCCATGGGGATCAAAGGCGCTTCCGATCACAAAAGCCGCGCCTCTTTTGATGGATTCTTCGAAGACCCGTGAGGAATCGATATCCTGAGGCATCGTAACCCAGATATAAAAGCCGCCTCTTGGTTTGGTCCATGTGACGTTTTCGGGCATATGCTTTTCGAGTGCATCAAGCATTATCCCGGCTCTTCGGGCGTAAACCGGCCTGAGGTAATCGAGGTATGGGCCAAGCTTGCCTTTACTAAGGTATTCTGCGGCAAGGACCTGTGAGAGAGTCGTAGAGCAGGCATCAGCAGACTGCTTGGCAATTTCGCACTTTTCAACTATGTCTTTAGGTCCCAGCAGCCATCCAAGCCTCAGTCCTGGGCCGAAAATTTTGGCAAATGATCCTACATAGCAAATCGGCACAGTTTCGTTCCCTGAGGCTTTCATGGGAACTGTAAGTTTTTTATCAGCTTCATTGAAATAGAGTTCTCCGTATGGATCGTCTTCCAGAAGAACAAGATTTTTTCCTTTTAGCAGACCAAGAAGGTCATTTTTCCGTTTAGGGCTGTAAACGATACCGGCCGGGTTATGGAAGTAAGGTGATAGATAGAGCATTTTAATTTGTGAAGCTCTGGAAGTCAGCACCTGTTCAAGTTGATCGAGGTTTATGCCCTCATTGTCAAGTGGTACCCCTGCCAGATTTGCACCATAAGATTTAAAAGCGGCCAGAGCGCCGATAAAGCTGGGATATTCGGTTATTATCAGTTCTCCGGGATCAACGAGCACTTTTGCAACAAGATTGATTGCCTGCTGGGCCCCGGTGGTGATAAGAAGATCCTGTCCTTCAAGAGGGAGTCCTTTGTTCTTAAGGTACTCCTTCAGGGCTTCAAGAAGCGGCGGATAACCGTTGGTTGGGCCGTATTGTAAAGCTGCCTGACGTGATTCTTTTGTCAGATTATTGTAAAGCTCATCCAGAACATCGATCGGGAAAAGTGAATTAGCCGGCATCCCACCGGAGAAAGAGATGATGGAGGGATCAGATCCCAGTTTCATCAGACGGCGTATTTCAGATCCACGCATGGCTTTTGCACATTCGGAAAATTCGACCATTTCTTATGCCTTTCGAAAAATGTGTCAGCAACTGACAACTCTAAAATACTTCTAAGAGATACCGAGGAAAAGTATTACGGTTTTTCAATAAAAACAGGAATAAATTCGAATCTCGATAGTATTCATAAAAAAGGAGCCAGGATTTACATGGATTTTGACGGTGCTTATGATGTGGCAGTTATTGGAGGGGGGCCCGGGGGTGTTTGTGCAGCGCTGGCCGCAGCTAAAAATGGAATGAAAGTACTGCTTGTAGAGAGATATGGTTTTCTGGGAGGAATGGCTACAGCCGGGCTGGTTAATCCTTTCATGGCCTACAGCACATCAGGAAAAAGGCTCAGTTCAGAAATTTTTGATCAGATTCTCCAGCATCTTGCTCTTGAGAACGCGCTGGATGAAGAAGGTTATGTGTTTGACGATGAGGTACTGAAATCAGTTCTTGACAACATGGTACTTGAGCAGAAAATCGATTTACTCCTTCACACTACATTTCTGGAGGCACAGACAGATGGAGCCAGGATCGAGTCTGTGACACTCCACAACAAATCAGGAATCATAAAAATCAGGGCGGGAATTTATATTGACGCAACCGGAGACGGTGATCTTGCGGCCAGCGCCGGAGTGCCGTTTGAAGTAGGGCGGCCCGGAGATAATGCCTGCCAGCCTATGACTTTATGTTTCAAGGTCGCTGGTGTTGACTCCGGTCTTAATGCACTTCAATTGAGAGATGCACTTACACCGATACTGCTTGAAGCCAAAATGAGGGGAGATGTTGACCAGCCCAGGGAAGATGTGCTGGTCTTTGAAACTCTCCAGAAAGGTGTTTTTCACTTTAACACCACACGCATAACCGGGAAATCCGGAATAAGCGGTCTTGATTTAACCAAAGCAGAAGTGGAGGGAAGGCGGCAGGTATTTGAGGTGTTCCGTCTTTTTAAAGAGCGTTTCCCGGGTTTTTCCGGTGCTTCACTGATTAAAACAGCTGCACAGATCGGGGTTCGGGAGACAAGAAGGATATGGGGACAGTATGTCATATCCGGTGAGGATGTTCTTGAGGGACGCAAGTTTCATGACGCTATAGCAAGGAGCTGCTATCCTGTTGACATTCACAATCCAGTTGGATCCGGGACTATCCTCAAGCATCTCAAGGACGGTGATTATTATGAGATCCCTTACCGATCAATAGTTCCCTGCGGAGTAGAAAATCTGCTTATCGGGTCACGCTGTATAAGCTCGACACATGAAGCGCATTCATCTCTAAGAATTATGCCTGTGGTAGCGGCTATCGGAGAAGCTGCCGGCACCGCAGCTTCCATTGCGCTTAATGATGATGTACTGCCCGCAGATATAGACGGGGCTGTATTAAAGGAGATGCTTCTGGAGGAGATATCGGAGAGGTCAACTTGATAGACTAAAGTTGCTTGGAAATCAAGGGCTCTTTTTGAGAGCCCTTTTTGTTTGCTTATCTGGCTATTGTTGCCGGTCTGACAATTTCCCCTTCAGAAGAACGCATCCTGATCCAGTAGATACCACTTTTCAGAGAGGCACTAATTTTTTTCAGGTGCACTCCGGCAGGGGTAAAGCCATTCACTGCAGAGAGTACTGTTTTCCCGGTGATGTCATGAATTGAAATTTTTACTCTTTCGCCTCTGGGAATTGAATATTCCAGAACCAGGCCATCTGCATTCTGCAAAAGATTCAGACCCACTGCCCTGTGATCTACTTTGTTAAGTTTGACACCTGAAGCGGGCTCAAAATTGGCTGTCACGTTCATATTCCGTGTGATAGAGAACGTTTTAGATGTTTCTGTACCGGACAAATCTCCGCTCCATCCGACGAATCGATAGCCGTTCTGAGGTACAGCTTCAAGAGTTATTGATGCATTGCTATTGTATTGTGAAGCAGAGGGTGATTTGGTGACGGTTCCTCCTGCAGAGGGCTGGGCAGAGACGTTGAGTGTGTATGTTTGAGGGATCTGGTGGGTCCAGAAATTTGGCATATTTCCGGACAGTAAAATCAGAGTCATGGTTTCAAGGGACTGATTGTAATAGGATTCGTCGCTGCTGGATGCAAAGGTAGCAAGTTGATTGAAGGAGTTATCCAGCCAGGCCTGGTGGGATTGATCAACCATGCCCGCACAGGCAAAGGGGCCTACAAAAGCGGGGACGTTCCATTGACTTTTGTTGCTTCCATCGAGCAAATAGCCATCAACGATATTTTTTGCTGAGCCGTTTGTCTTTTCTGTTATCCATTTTGCCATTTTAGAAGCAACGTCTTTAGCATCAGCATGTCCATACCAGACATAAGCCATGGCCATGCGCCACGGTGTTCTTGTTGCATCATAGTAATAGTCACCAAGTGCGTTGCCGTTTTCTTCACACCAGTCGGGAACCAGACCTGTAGTGGCATTTCTGGTTTTCTTAAGCAGTGAATAGGAGTTTGTAATAACTCTGTTCCAGTCGTAGGAACCGGATTCTTTAAAAAGCTCAAGTGCCGCAGTGCTGAAGTAGGAAGGGTTTTTCTTTGAATCCCATGAATCACCGGGTTTAAGATAGCCGTTTCCATTAACCTCATGATTCTGGATTTTACCGATGAGATCTTTTGCGTCGTTTAGATACTTTTCATCACCCCACTGCTTGTGAGCCATCATCAGAGCTAATGCGACATCTAATTCTGCATCTGTTGCGGCGTTCTGCTGGTCTATACCGCTGAAGCCATTGATTTTCCAGTGCATAAGCCTATTGGGGGAATTAAGAAAATTGTTGTAATAAGCCCAGAGCTTGTCGAATTTACCGCGTGTATTATTCTCTGCATTGTCCATATATACCATTACAAGCATCCCATAGCCTATGCCTTCGCTGACAGTTTTTGAAGGGTCATCAAATTTGATTCGGGCCAGGTTTCCGTTTTCTTCATAAAAGCGGCTCAGGAAATCCTCGTAAGAGGTCTGGACCACATCGGAATTGATGCTTGAGGGTTTTATTCCGTACGGGTATGTAGCATTCTGGGGAAAGGGGAAATTTGTGACGGCGTAGAGTGAAAAAGGAACGATAAAAAAGATTAAATTTAAAAGGTGCTTCATTGTAGCCTCCATATAATATGTTTAACTCTATTTTGTAGAACAATTTACAGTTTAAGTTCATTATAAACCTAACTTATGCACCCGATCAGGGTGAATTGCACTTGTCTCAACGCAAAAGACTTTCACAAATCTTGAATTACCAGCGATTTGTTCAAACCTTTCTTCTGAAAGGTCCAACGCACTTTATTGTTTCCAGGATACATAAGTCAGGTAGAAACTGAATGTCAGTGATAATAACTTCTCCTGACATAATACTATATTGGAATCAAAGAGGGGGGTTGATGTCAGAAAATCAAAGGCATATATTGGGGTTTCCAGAAATGGATATCCAGCACCAGTATCTCTATCGGTTATTTGACCGGATTGAAACCGTGCAGAACAGTTCCGGCCGTTTTTCTTTACAGCCGCTTCTGAATGAAATAGAGCTGTATGTCAATTTTCACTTTACCTCTGAAGAAAATCTGATGAAACTCTATGAATACCCGCGTTTTTCTGCTCATCAGTCGGACCATGAACTCGCGGCGGCTAAACTTGTCAATTTTCTGGAAGATTATGAAAAAGAACAGCTGAATCCCGCAGCTTTACGCATTTTTCTTACAGGGTGGCTGATGGAGCACAGTGAGACTGCTGACTCTGATTATGTTAACTGGATAGAACAGCGCCGGAAGGCTGTGTGGGGTTAGAAGACGATTAAACCCGGGGGAAGCATTGATCCCGATAACGGTGTTCCCCGCAGAGGTCGCCAGAACTATTGCCGGAAAAATCGTCAATATAGGACAGATTTTACATGCAATAGAGACGGATAAGCATTGAAAAATCACTCTTCTTGGAATTATTTTTATATATCTGATTTCTTTAAATGTGAGCATAAAAACGCAGTTTTCCAAGACAGACCTGTATATCGGAGGTAATGTGGTTTGGATCCTGACCCTTTCTCTGCTGCTCTTAAGCGGTTTTTCTACTGAAGCCCAGCAGGGCAATATTGATGAAGAGATAGCCAGGGTAAAGAAAGAACTGGCGAAAATCGAAACTGAGCGTGCAAAAGTAAAAAAAGAGCGTGCGAAGGACAAAACTGAATTTGCCTCATACCAGAGCCGCACGGCCCAGAAGGTTACCGCGCTGAAAAACCAGATTGATTCCACCGGCGGTCAGATCAAGGCACTTTCACTAATCAAGGATTCTCTTGAGAGCAGTCTTCTTAAGGAAAATACTGGAATAAAACAGCAGGAACTGCTCCAGAAGCGTCTCAGGGAAACACTGCTTTCCTCCTGCAGTGCATTGCTTGCAGAATCACAGAAACTCCCCCCGCTAGCATCCGAGCAGGTCCGGGGCAGTTTAACATACCTGAGAAGCGAACTTTCCGCTGCTTCTGTTGACAATACTGAGGCTCTCCACCGTTTTGTCCAGATCGCCCGTGACATGAAAACCCTCTCAAGAGAGATTCAGGTCGCAGAAGGTGCATCTCCGGTCAGTAATATAACCGGAACAGCATACCGTCTCAGGATAGGGACAGTCTTTGAAGCTGTTGTGGACAGTAAAGGAGAACATGCGTTTTACCGTGACAAAGATGAATGGGTACCGATAGAGGATGCATCCCTTTCAGGATCTTTACTGAAAGCAGTAAAAATCAGGGAGGGAAAAACCGTCCCGGTGCTTGTCAATCTGCCGTTTGCTTCTGTAAAAGAAGAGGGGGCTGAAGATGCAAAGTAAGCTTCTTTTTATCCTGTTATGCTTCATGCTTTCCTACGGCGCTCCTTCCGACAAGCAGCAGAAAGAGAAGGAGAAGGAAAAGCAGCTTTCATCCCTTAAGGCAAAGCTTCAGGATACCCGTGATTCTCTTCAGGAAGAGATTGCTCAGAGGTGGGGGGAGAGACAGCGCTCGGTTGAGAAGCGGGAAACCGACAAGGAAGAGCTGGAACGTCTGGCCGAACAGCAGGAGAAGGCGTTCAGCACAATGACAACTGTGAAAGAGGAGATTTATTCTCTTGAACGCCGGCTTGAGGAAGCCGGAAAGGAACTGGACAGCAAAAAGCAGGAATGGAATTATGTAAAGTCGGTTCTGGAAGATATTCTGCAGAAAGAGGCTGATGAAGTATCATCGGTTTTTCCCACCGACATGGAGCAGGAACGAAAAACGATCGAATCTTTGAGAAACTCTCTTTTAAAAAACAGCAATATCATTGCTTCAACTGGTGCACTGACTGTCTATCTTTCAGAATCTTCAGGGGCAGGCAACCGGCTCTCCATAAGCCGCCAGACTCTCTTTCCAGATGGGGGAGAGCCGGTGATTATGACTGTGGCGCGTTTTGGAAACGTATTTGCCTATGGTATGGCTGAGGACGGCTCGCTTTACAGTGTAAGTCAGACAGGCAGAGACGGCATAGACCGCTACAGAATTGTCAAAGTAGAAAATCCCGAGCTGAAGACTATGCTTACCGGCATTTTTGGCAACTGGATTACAGCTGGTTCTCCGGGAGGTGTTGTACCGGTTGATATACTTCAGAACGAAAATTCCAGAATGCTTGCCACCGGAGAGTCGGAAACTGCACTTGTACGCTTCAAAAAATTCATGATCGCCGGAGGACCGGTAATGGTTCCTCTCTGTATTCTTCCTTTATGGGCCCTGTTTCTGATAGTGTTGAAACTTGTACAGTATGCCGGAAAACGCTCCTCAAACAGACGTATCTACAGGCGGATCGAAGGATTCCTTGAAAAAGATGATTTCAAGGGAGCTCTGGAGTATTTGAAAAATAAAAAAGGTGCCGGGGCCGCAATTGCACAGGCCTGTCTTGAGACCGGTAACGGGCGAAAAGGCGCAGAGGAATTGTCAAAAGAGATCCTGATGAAAGAGGGCCCGCGGCTCGGTTCTCATCTTAATACTCTTGCTGTTATTGCAGCGGTGGCTCCGCTTCTGGGACTTCTGGGAACAGTGACCGGTATGATCAGCCTCTTTGAAGTCATAACAAGATTCGGAACAGGTGATCCCAAACTTCTGGCCGGTGGTATTTCTGAAGCACTGATCACTACCGAAGTCGGATTGATAATCGCCATACCAATACTGCTTATCCACAACTATCTCAGGAACAGGAAAAACGGAATAGGTGCCGACCTTCAGCTCCATGCTGTCGGTCTGATAAACCGTCTCTACCCTGAGGAACAGAAGTAGATATGTTCTCGACGGTTCTGGGCACATTCAATCAGGGTGGATGGATCATGTGGCCCATCCTGCTGGTGTCGATTGTGGTCTGGTTTTCCGGGCTGATGAAGCTTTATGATTTGTGGAAGCTTGACAGAGCCCGCAGGGTTTTTCTTTCCTCTTTCGCTAGACCTGTACCGCAAGTTCCGTGGAAAATGACCGGTGAGCAACATTATGACCGTTTGATGAAAAAGTTGTCGGATAAAAAGCTTACACCCGTTGTTTTCAAGATGCATTTCAGGGAGTTTCTGCTCTCGGTGGTGCCATTTACAAATCAGGGACTGGATTCCATGGCCGCATTGATTACTGTTGCCCCGCTTCTGGGACTTCTGGGGACCGTAGTGGGGATGATACAGACTTTTGAGGTTATCACTGCTTTCGGGGTTGGAAACCCTGCTCTGACAGCAGAGGGAATCTCTGTGGCATTGCTGACTACAGAGGCCGGTCTGATTGCTGCTTTCCCGGGACTTCTTCTCCTGAATTTTGTAAAGAACCGCAACAGCAGGTTTCAGAAACAGCTTTTTTCAGATGGTGAGAGCATCATAAAACGGTGCCATTGCGGCACAGATAGGCAGACACATGTTTGAGGATTACGCTCTTGTAGATGATGATTCACAGATTGCAGATATCAATGTAAGCCCGTTAATTGACATGGTTTTTATCCTGCTTATCTTTTTTATAATTACCACAAACTTTAACCGGCAGACAGGTGTTGATGTATCCAAGCCAAAAGCTCAGACAGCGGTCTATCAGGGGCAGAAGACCATGCTTGTTGGCATCAGCAGGGAGGGCAGCATCCATGTATTCGGCCGTCAGGTAGGGATCGAGCGGCTCAAACATCTGGTCGCCCAGGAACTTGAGAAGCGGCCCGATATGTCGGTTGTTATAATTGCCGACCGCAAGGCTGTTATAGAGAAAGCTGTCGAGGTGATGGACCAGTGTGCGCTGGCCGGCGCAAAACATGTTTCCATTGCAGCTGACAGGGAGTAGACAGGTGATCCGTAATTTTCAGAAGGCAATAGCAATACCCGTTGTCTTAACTGCAGCAATTCTGATAAACATAATTCTTTTTTCAATTTTTCCAATCTTGCAGAGATTTTTTTCCGACGATCTTGACTCCGGTACATCGGTACGCAAGCCGGTGGATACTGTTATTGAATACAGAA
Organism: Fibrobacter sp.; assembly: GCA_012515615.1. Lineage (GTDB taxonomy): Bacteria > Fibrobacterota > Chitinivibrionia > Chitinivibrionales > Chitinispirillaceae > JAAYIG01. The sequence continues at coordinate 5,765 of JAAYYB010000012.1, read as the reverse complement.
AACCCGAGGAAAAAAAAGAAAACCCTGTTGAGCAGAAATTGCGGCAGGTTTCAAATCCCGCAAGCGGGCAGAAATCGGAGCCGGTGAGTTTTAAATTCGCTCCAGATCTTTCAGTGGAGGGGACCGGGGAGGTTTCTATTGCACAGCAGGATCTTCAGGCGGTTATTTTTGAGGAAGGTGAAACAGATGAGCCGGCGGTTCCGGTTTACAAGCCTCCTGTAGATTACCCGGAAAGGGCACGGGAGCTTGAGGTTGAGGGTGTGCTTGAGATGCTGATTGTGATTGACACTGAGGGAAAGGTGAAGAGTATCGAAATAGTGAAATCTCCGCACTCAAGTATTACATCCGCGGCCAGAAAGACGGTGGCGACCTGGCGGTTCAAGCCGGCGCGAAACAAAAGCATACCGGTGCAGGTCAGGGTAAGGCAGGTTGTGGAGTTCAGCCTTGATTAGTTTGTTTTTTTGTTTGTCATCAGTTCTGCTCTATTATATCTTTGACATATTGTAAAAGTAACAATTGACGATTTGAGCGCTTAAATGAGAAAAACACGCATCATTATCCAACTACTGGTCTTTGTGGCATTTGTGTCTGCATTTTTCTTTCTTAACAGAAACCCGACTGCCTACAGCTGGCAAAGTGAAGTACTGCTTTACGCCAATCCCTTTACCGGATTTTTAGTCACAATTGCTTCCCGTTCATTTTTTCTTCCGCTTGCCATCACTGCCGTAAGTATAATTGTCTTGACGGTTGTTTTCGGGCGGTTTTTCTGCGGTTTTTTCTGCCCTTTAGGCGCGATAATAGATTTTCTGGACCGTTTTCTCTTTGCTAAAATGCGCTCTGCGGGCCGCAGGGTGCCCAGGTATTTCAGGCGCATTAAATACGTAATCATGACAGCTCTGATAGTCCTCTCCCTGTTTGGATCTCTTTTTCCTCTAATTATTGATCCGCTGACCATGACTACCAGATTTCTTACCATGATTGTAAACCCTGTTTTGAATATTTTAGGTGTTGATTTAATCAAGATTGCCGGTCTGGCTGTTCCTTCTGTGAGTGCAAAGATTGCCTCTGTTTACTCTCCTCTGGTGCCCCTTTACTATGGGGTGATTCTTACTGGCGGACTAATGCTTCTGGTACTTGGGGGAGGGTTCTGGGGGAAGCGGTTCTGGTGTGGTTATATCTGTCCAACTGGTGCCTTTCTGGCAGTTTTAAGCCGGTATTCAATTTTCAGGCGAAAAGTGGTCACAGACAAATGCAGTTCCTGTTCTCGTTGCGCAAAGGCGTGTCCGGTAGAGGCGATCGATTTAAAAAATATTTCAAAAACCAATATATCCGAGTGTATAGAGTGCGGGGTTTGTACAGAAATTAAAGAGAGCTGCAGCCGCTTTGTGATCGGCGGGGCTGATAAGATGATCCCTGTCACTGGTCCTGATTTGCAGAAACGTCATCTTATAGCCGGTGCTGCAGGAGGATTACTGTTGCTTCCGGTGTTCAGAGCAACTGCGATAAGCAAGAGAGATGATCATGGGCGTCTGATTCGTCCCCCCGGGGCTCTACCGGAAGAAAAATTCCTCTCCAGGTGTACCGGGTGTGGTGAATGCATGAAAGTATGCCCGACCAATGCACTTCAGCCGTGTATGTTTACAGATGGTTTTTCGCGGTTCTATACACCGAAGGTGGTTCCCAGGGTGGGGGGGTGCGAGGAGAAGTGCTCTCTTTGCGGCAATGTGTGTCCAAATGGTGCCATTCGAAAATTGCCGCTTGAAGAGAAAAAGTTTGTAAAGATCGGGACCGCCGTCATTGACCGTCACAGATGTCTGGCCTGGGCACAGAACAGGGAGTGTCTGGTTTGTGATGAAGTATGTCCCTATAATGCCATTGAGTTCAAGATCGTGGATACGACAAAGGGCAGGTTCAAGGTTCCTGTTGTGTATGAGGATCTGTGCGCCGGATGTGGTCTATGCGAACAGCACTGCCCGATATTTGACACCGCGGCGATCGTGGTTTACAAGTTTGGTGAAAATCGCAGAGAGAGTGGAGAATACGCAAGCCGGTGGCAGAAAGAGGCCATTCTTGAGAGACGGCGCAAGTCAGACAGCGCTAATCTTGAAGAGGAATCGGCGGCAGAGGATGAATTCGGGGCATCGGGATCTTCTTTTTCTGATGGGTTTCTGGAATGATATATTATTTTGCGGGAAATAATTTTTAAAATAGTAAAGTACATTATTAACATACATGGATCGGGAGGCCGTGATGGCAATTTCAAGGCGTGAGTTTCTGGTTTCTGCGGCTGGGGCAGCAGCATTTGCCGCAGGAAGCGGTTTTGCCCAGCAGACGACAAACTCAAAAAGCGAGGTTTATACGGCAAAAGGCAGTGCCGCCGAGGTCTTGCCGAAGATTATGGAAAAGATGGGCGGGATTTCCAGGTTTGTTAAAGAGGGAAGCCGTGTAATGATAAAACCCAACATGAGCTTTCCTAATCCTCCGGACTGGGGAACAGGCACGAGCCCCGAGGCTGTATATACCCTGGCCAAAATGTGCATTGAGGCGGGGGCGAAGCGGGTTATAGTATGTGATAATACGATCAGGGATCCTGAACACTGCAGGGAGAAGACTGGAATTGCGGCTGCTATTAAGGATTTAAAGGGGTCGGTTCTTTTTATTCCCAAGCAGGAGAGCATGTACGTTCATAAAAGTGATTCAAGGGCCAAGGAGCTCAGGGAAACTGATGTGGTCAAGGAAGTTTATCTTTGTGACACTCTGATTTCTCTTCCTGCGGCAAAATGTCACAGTGCAGGGGGAGTTTCTCTGAACCTTAAGGGACTCATGGGTCTTGTAAAGGACAGAGGGGCTTATCACAGGGAAATGGATATGCACACCGCAATTGCTGAGCAGCTTTATTATATCAAACCGTCACTTTGCATTGTAGATGCCACCAGGGCGCTTCTTGACAATGGTCCTGCAGGTCCGGGAAAAGTGTCGGAACTGAAGACTTTTGTGGCTGGAACAGATCCCGTAGCAGTTGACAGCTTCGCTGTTACCCTGGCCCCCTGGTATGGAAAGACATTCGAGGGCAAGCAGGTGAAGCATTTGAAGGTGGCAGCAGATCTGGGTTTTGGCAATGTGGAGTCATCCTTGATCTCTGAGATAGCTGTTTAAATGTACTTGTCAAACCGTTTGTCTTTCTGAACCCGGAAAAAGCGAGGATATGTGAGAAGAAAAAAATATCTTTTGTTCCTACTTCTCATGCTGCTGCCCTCAGCTTTAACAGCTCAACAGAGTCTCAAATGGCGCACATTCAAAGCTGATAACAATACCTGGCTTATTTCTTCTTCAAACATTCTGGTATTCTCATCTTCTTCACAATCAGTCCGGCCGGTCACAGTTGATCCTGTCCGGCAGGTAAACAGCATAACAGATGCAGTTGAATATGATGGTTCGGTTTTTTTGTCTACAGATGCCGGACTTTACAAGGTAAATATCAGTTCCCAGAACAGCGAACGTATCCCATTTCCAGATGACCAGATAATTCAAGGTAAAATTGCAGTTGATATCGACTATCAGTGGCTTGCAAATTCCGGAACGCTTTATAAATACGATGTTCTGGGCGGAGAGTGGCAGAGTTATCCGCTTCCGGAGCAGGCTGAAAAACTGTATGGAGTTTACAGTACGGGAGATGAGGTCTTCTGTGTTGATAAAAACAGCCTTTACAGGTTTACCGTATCGACAGAAAAGTGGAATGTTTACAAAAATGACAGACCTGTTTCAGATAACGGTACATTTGTTCCCGGCAAGACAGGTTTCAAGATCGTTGAGGGAACATTCATAAGAAGCTATCAACCATCTTCGTTTTCCTGGGATGATGTTGATGCCAAAGAACCGTTGAATGATCTGTTCGATGAAGATTCTGTGCTGTACATAAGTACCGGTTCAACTGTGATGAGGCTTACCGCTGCAAATGGAATAATTCGTCCCCTTGATATCCCGGGGACGGGAAAAGTTCATGCTTTGACTAAACAGTCTGATACACTTATTATTGCAGCAGAAAACCGGATAATAGGTTTTGATACAAGAACATCCGGTATGGATTTCATTCAGTATCCAAGTGGCACAAAAGCATCTGAAATTGAAAAAACTGTCTCACACGGGACGATGCTTGTAATAATCACTGAAAACAATGTGGCGATTTATGATAAAGTGAACCGTGCATGGACATCTTTACCATTGTCCGGGTTGAGTCAGGAGGTTAAAAAAGTATCGTGGAATGATGAAGGCCTTGCTTTAAGATACACGCATGGAATCCAGTCTGTTTTAAAGGGGTATATAGAAGACAATATCACTTTGAAATTCAAGGGCTATGAGTATGATACCACCTATTATGGTGCAATGAAAGTTGATAGCGAAGTGGTAATCGGATTGAGTTCAAATGATCCGGTACTCAAGCTTTCCCGAATAGACACAGTACCCGGTCTTCCCCTGATTAATCTTAATTTCCAGACTACAGATGCTCATGATCGTAATCTGACTGCTTTCTTCAACAATACAAGTAAAACGACAGTTCCGGAAAAAGGCATCAGCTACCAGGGAAACAGGGAGGACCGGCTCAATTCAGTCAAGATCGGTACAACTTCAAACGATCAGCTGTCATCGGTATTGTTGCCGGCAACACGGCTTGAAGGAGGAAGTTTTGTTGTTGATAGTAAAAAACGGGTGGAAAACCGTGACCGGAAAATGCTCCGGTTTGCAGCAGGAACCGGTTATATCACAACCCGTACTGAATGGCGTACACTTCCATTCCGCTCTGATGGAGTTTATTATCTTAAAGATCGAAAGAGCTTAACAGATACGACACTGGAAAATGACACCATTCTATCAGGTATCACCGATGACAATGCAGATCCGTTACAGACAAACAAGGACACGATCAGTATCGTGCCCGGTTCTGTCAAGGTATGGGTGGATGGTGAACTGCTCGATTCCACATTCTATACATTCTTTGCTGAGATCGCGAAACTCCAATTTTCTTCCTCTGCTCCTGTCGATCCGGTTTCAGCCATTACTGTCCAATACAAAGTGCAAACAATTCCGGATGGACGAATTAACGACGTTGAGTTTGTTCCGGAACACAATTTCGGTCTGCTCTATTTTGGGGGCTTTACAATTTCTCCTCTTGAATGGCTCTCTACACGGGTCGGATTCACAGGATTAGCATCAGACACGATGTCCTCTTTTGCAGATATACGAAGACCTTATCCAATAGTGAGCATTGGCACTCCGGTTGAAGTCCGAAGACAGAAGCTGCTGTTGAAAATCAATCCCGAATTTTCATATAATATGACAAGTGGGGCCCGTGCCGGTTCCATTTCAATGCAGAGTCGTATTGGAGATAAAACCGGATTAATTTTCAACGGAATGGCAATCGATACCAGTTTCATCTCAACAGATACATTAAGCTATGGATACGGCAAAATAAAAAATCAGTATGATTTCAATTTGTCTCACGATATTATCCAGGAGATACCGTTAAGCTATTATCAGCATAGCCGCCGAGCGAAGGGGGGAACAGAGTCAAGATATGCAGCACAGGCAGGATTGCATTTTCCAGGTTTCCCGTACCTTGACATTACAGCTTCAAGAACAACCATTATAACGGTCTGAAAATTTAATACAGAAAAAAAGCTGATTATAAGTGGTTTCCTCTGGTATTTTTAAACAAACCAAGGAGCCATCATGAGTCCCAAGACACGCAGAGAGCGTCGTAATCACGA
>JAAYYB010000160.1 GCA_012515615.1 Fibrobacter sp. | reverse complement strand
TTACTGATACCCGCTGGAATGAAAAACAGCCATGTCCCTCACCTGACGGTAAGAATGTGATGTTTATTAGCGACCGTAATGGAATTGACAACATATACATAGCCTCTCTGGACTCGATAGATAAGGCCAGGCCGCTTACAGATTATGTCGGCGGATGCTCTAATCCTGACTGGTCAAGGGATGGCGGCTCTATGGTTTTCTCATTATTTCAGCAACAGGGATGGGATATCTGGTCGATAGAAAAACCTCTGAGCAAACTCCTGAAGGATACGCTTTTATTGACGCAATTCATGGAATCAACTGTTCACTCAAGGGCTTTATTTACAGAAGTTAAATTGAAAGCGGACAGTTCAAAAAGCGGCATATCTGAACAGGCTCCAGAAGACACTCTGACAGACAGCTTAAAAACAGAAGTTGAAAAAGCATCGCCTGACTCCGTTCCGTTAATCATTCCAGATACTTCCGATACCGGTATATCCGCAATAAAAGCATCTACTGTCGCTTCAGATTCTATATACACTATAGATTCATCAGATACATCGGATCCTCTGGTTCATATTTCCGAACCTGAAGTCATGAGCCCGGACAGCTCATCGGCCAGAAACGACTCTTCACAGATTGATACAGCATCGATCAGCAAGGAGCTTTCTTCAGCGGAAGAGAACACTGCAGAAGAAACAAAAACTATTTCCGACAGCAGTCACCCGGCAGTTTCCTCCAACCCGTCTTCCCCTTACCGCCTTAAGTTCACACCTGATTTAGTTACCTTCGGCCTGGGGATCAGCACCTATTACAGTCCGGCGGGTCAGTGGCTTATGGCTTTCAGCGACATGATGGGCGATCACCGGATAACAGTAGCCGGAGATATCCAGGGGAGCTTTCAGGATTACCTTCATCTGTTTGCGTCTTATTTTTACCTGCAAAAGAGACTTGATATCGGTGCCGGAGCATACTACAGTAAAGACTACAGCAGCGCAAGTATTTTCGGGGATCGACTTTACCACGATACTGAAGCCGGCGGTTTTGTAATGGCACAGTACCCCTTCTCAATTTCATCGAGACTTGATCTTGAGATTTTCGCCCGCAACATAAAACGCAGGCCTGTGGGATTTTCCGGCCCGACAATCAATACAAGTGCTTTACTGCCAACACTTTCATATGTATATGACAACATTCTCTGGGGTATCACCGGGCCCCTTACAGGCGTGAGAGCCGCTGGGTCGCTGGTGGTTTCTCCTCCGCTGAATTTTGTAGATGATCCGTTTATTTCCGCAGATGCCGATATACGGATGTATCTGCATCTGGCAAAAAGGTTTGTATGGGCAAACCGCCTCTTTTTAGGAGCAAGCGTGGGCATGGCCGGGGAGTCTTCGGCAAAGCGGTATATGCTTGGGGGGAACGAGAACTGGCTCCTTTACAGAATAAACATCGATGAGTACGAAAGAAATCTGCCGGGTGCGTTTTATTCCAATTTTGTGACTCCGTTCCGGGGGTGGAACTACATAGATATTTCCGGAACAAAGATAGCGGTTCTCAACTCGGAATTCCGGTTCCCCTTCATAAGAGAAATTTCACTTGTCTGGCCTTTGCCGATTCAAATCCGCTATATAAACGGAGCAGTATTTACTGACATTGGAAATGCCTGGGATACGGAGGATCAGATCAAGGGACTTCCCTTTCCGGATAAGATTTACGGGGGATTCGGTTTTGGACTCCGGGCCAATCTTGGAATTTTCATACTGCGTTTTGACAGAGGGTGGCCGACGGACTTTAGAAAGGATATCGGCACTCCGGTCAACTATTTTTCACTGGGAACAGAATTTTGACCAGTCTTGCATAAAGTGAAATGAGCCCTGTTTTCAGGGCCTTTTGTTTTAAAGCAGATTTTCCAGAAACTACTCCCATTCTATAGTGGCCGGCGGTTTATGTGTAATATCATAGAATATATCGCCGATTCCCTTTATAGATGAGGCCCTTTCCACAATAGCATCCAGTGTATCCTTTCGCAGAGGCGTAAACCTGGCAGTCATAGCCTCCTGCGATACTATCGGCCTCAGTACGATGCATTCATCGCCGGCCTCATTTACAAGTGGAAGCAGCACAACCGGCATCTGCCATACCAAACCATATTCTCCGGATTTATAGAGCTGCTCTGTTACGATATAATCTGCGGCTCGGAGTTTCTCGAGCCGCTCGCGGGTGATAAAGGCAGAGATAAGCCTGTACTGGAGAGATTTGCCTGTCTTGATCCCGTATACGACCCGATTTACAGATCTTATTGAATTTGTAATGTTTGTAGAAATGTCCTCAAGAATTTTCCAATCGCATTTACCTGTAATAAGTGCGGGATGCGCATACGATCTTTCATCACCCTGAACTCCCACACACCTGACTGGAAGTACCGAGGCGCTGTAGTTTTTACTCTCTGCAAGTTTCTGAAGACAAGAAGAAACCTCAGCAGGTATAAGCTCCTCTTTACCATCAGAACAAAGCACCCTTACTCCTAGCCCGGGACCCGGGAACGGATGTCTCCAGACAAGTTTTCCGGGGAGCCCGAGTTTCTCACCCAATTCTCTCACTTCATCTTTATAGAGCTGAGAAAGCGGCTCTATTACCCGTCCCAGCCTGATGAGTTCAAGAATGAGATCAACACGGTTGTGGTGGGTTTTAATAAGGTCGGCGTGTTTAGTCCCGGCACTTTCTATTGTGTCAGGGTAGATGGTTCCCTGTGCCAGAATCCACTCATCAGCATTAAGCCCGAATTCTTCAAACGCCTTTTCCTTGGCAGTAAGAAACATATTTCCAATAATGGTGCGTTTTTTCTCAGGATCAGTTACCCCTTCCAGTGCTTTAAGGAAATCCCCTGATGCATCTATTACCTTTAGATTATCGAAACCATTTTCACGCATATATTCAATTACAGCACTGGACTCGCCTTGACGCATCAAGCCGTTATCAATATGAAGTCCTAGCACCTTTGAACTACCCAGGGCTTTATTAAGCAATGTAAATGCGACTGATGAATCGACCCCTCCGGAGACAAGAAGGAAGACTTTTCGATCACCGCATATGCTACGGATAGTTCCGGCGATTTCCTCAAAAAAAGTATTACTGTTCCAGTCCCGTTTACAACCACAAATATCGATGAAATTGCTCAGGATCTTCATACCATTGATGCTGTCTGTCACCTCCGGATGAAACTGAAGGCCGTAAAAATTTCTGCTGTGATCTGCGACCGCAGCATGGGTGCAGTCCTGTGTAGAGGCAATCGTAACAAACCCTTCGGGAATCTTTTCCACTGCATCACCATGGCTCATCCATACCTGCTCGGTACCCTGCAGTCCGTCTAAAAGAGGTGATTTAGCGGAAAGACTGATCATTGCCCGCCCATACTCCCTTTTTTCTCCTTTGCATACAGCTCCACCGAGCTTTGTGGCAAGGAGCTGATGCCCATAGCAGAGTCCAAGTACCGGCAGTTTTAAATCCAGCAGCCCGGAATCGAATTCCGGGCTCTGCTTATCAAGCACACTGAAAGGCGATCCGGAAAGAATAATTCCTTTGTAAGTGGCAAGCCGGGAAGCAGCAATATCACTTGACACAATCTCCGAATAGACTCCAAGTCTTCTAATCCGGTTTGCAATCAGATGAGCGTACTGACCGCCGAAATCAAGCACCGCAATTTTTTCCATCATTTATCCTTAAAAATGTTGCTGTTTTGCAGAGTAGAAAAATTACTTTCTATATTTTGTGGCACCCAATCTGAACAAAAAGGAACGCAGTGATGAACGGTAAAAATTTCCGTAAACCATTCGGCAACTTTTTTATCAAGAAATCTCTTCAGTTGAGGATTACAATCCAGATCTTTTTTGTTTTCCTCATTTGTGTTCTGGCCACCACCGGATCGTTTACGCATATCTATAACTCCAAATCCAAACAGGGTAACTTTTATTATATGAGCAATAACATAACGGAAGATCTTCAGCTAAAGAGCATCCTGGGGATAGTTCTGCCTCCGGTAATTGCCGCAGAGCTTGTGGCCGTGCTTTTTGCATTCGGGATCGGCCTCTTTTCTTCAAGAAAAATTGCTGTACCTGTTTACAAAATTGAGAAATGGGCTACAAGACTTCAAAACGGCAAGCTTAACACAACACTTACATTTCGTGAAGAAGACAGGTTGTCGGAATTGACAGTTCAGTGCAATGCCGCTGTGGATTATTACAGGCAGATACTCGGTGAAATAAAAGCTCATACAGAAAACATATCCCAAAATTCTGCTCAACCGCAAACAGTGCTCCAGCACAGCACCCGAATCAAAGAAATTTTTAACCAAATCGAGTTATAACACTTCAGATTCCAATTTCTGAGAGCTTCTCAAAAAGCGATTTGGCATCTTTTCCAAGTTTTTCAGGCGTCTTTACATGCACATGCACCATCTGGTCACCATGTTCTCTACTGTGAAGAGCCGGCAGGCCTTTACCCTTCAGCCTGAAAATTTTTTCCGATTGAGTTCCCGGTGGTATCTTTAAATTGACTCTGCCGTCGATTGTAGGAACCGTTTTATTAACACCCAGCGCCGCTTCCGAAAAAGAGATATCAAGGTCAGAGACCAGATCGATCCCGTGGCGTTTGAAGACTTCATGTGACTTTTCCTGAATGACAACTATCAGATCCCCCGCCGGACCATTGTTGCGGCCCGCATCACCCATCTCCGGCACACTGATATAATTTCCTTCCGAAACTCCTGCAGGAATATCAACCGAGACAGTTTTCTCAGAAGATTCTACACCGGAGCCACTGCAAGCCTGACATGCATCAGCAAGCACATATCCCTGGCCCTGACAGGTCGGACATACACTCTCCTGAATCACCTGCCCGAAAAAAGAGCTGGCCACATGACGCACCCGTCCGGTCCCGTTACACTTTGGACAGGTATTTCGTTTTCCGCTCTTTGAGCCGCTTCCACCGCATGTTGAACAGCGGTCTTTACGGCGTACCTTTAAAGTTTTCTTTACTCCTGTTGCAATCTCCTCAAGAGTCAATGGGAGTCTTATCTGAAGGTCGCTTCCGCGAAAGCCACCTGAAGCACTGCTTCGGCGCCCTCTGCCTCCTCCCATTCCAAAAAGGTCTGAAAACACTGAATCACCACCAAAGTCATTCATGAAAGCACGAAGGGCATCAGAAATATCAAACCCGCCAAACCCGCCGCCGCCAAAGCCTCCGAACCCGCCATAGCCGCCACCACCGCCAGCCTGAAATGCTGCATGCCCGAACTGATCGTACTGAGAACGCTTAGTCTGGTCCTTAAGCACCTCATAGGCTTCAGTTGCCTCTCTGAATTTTTCTTCAGCAGACTTATCCCCCGGGTTCTTATCAGGATGATATTTAACGGCCAGCTTACGGTATGCCTTCTTTATTTCATCCTCACTGGCATTGCGTGGAACACCAAGTACTTCGTAATAATCAGCTTTGGTAGCCATAATCTTCAGTTCTTAAAACTCCATTCTGTTTAAAGGCAGCTTCAGTTTTTTTTCTGAGCCGGACTTCCACTTGACACAATAACCTTGGCATGCTTGAAGACTCTGCCATTAAGTCGATATCCCTTTTCGTAAATTTCAGCAATGCTGTCTTCAGGTATTTTCTCATTTGGCACTTTCATCATGGCATCATGAAGCTGCGGATCAAAAGTATCTCCTACCTCTGCAAAAGATTCAAGCCCGTTTTTTGTCAAGATAGAGTCAAATTTGGCATAAATAAGCTTCATTCCATCTACAACACCAGTACAGCCATCGCCTGACTCACTGCTTCTGAGTGCACGTTCAAAAGTTTCCCTGACCTCAACCATCTCGCCTATAACCTTCTCGTTAGCCGTTTCAACAAGCCTTTCATAATCCCTGCACACACGCTTTTTGAAGTTGTCGAATTCAGCCATCAGGCGAAGATAGCGCTCGCTCATCTGATCAAGCTGCTGCTTCAGGTCTTCTGCAGCATCAACAGTTGCCTGTTCTTCAGCATCGGCACCTTGTGCCTCTTTTACCTCATTTTTAATCTCATCACCTTTTTCAGAAAGTGATTCTTTATTTTCTTTTTCATCTGCCATAGGATAAACCCCTTTTTGCGAACACTCACGTTGCAGTAAAATACATAACGGAGAGCCGTTATGAATGCAATTCTCCCAGTACTTTTGCCGTATACTCTACGGTCGGAACCAGATATGGGTATAACATCCGCTTGGGTCCAATTACACCCAGACTTCCTACCATGCTTCCAACCCTGTAACCGGTTTTTATTATGCTGAAAGACTGAAGCTGGTCCTGACGGTTTTCTTCTCCAATCGATATAAATACCCGGCCCTCACTTTCAGGCGTTTCAAACAGGTGAACAAGAAGACTTTCTTCTTCGAGAATCTCTATAACCGCTCCCACACGTTCCCTGTTGAAAAATTCGGGTTGGATAAGAACATTTGTTTTTCCTTCCGCAAACACCATCTCGGCCTCATCGCTATGCACCAGTTTCTGTATAGAGGGGACTAGAAGACGGATAATACCCAGTTCCAGTTCAGAGACATCACTGAAAGTACCATCATCATCACAGGTCATCTGCTCAAGAGGTTTACCCGAAAACTTTGCGGAAATGATCCGGCACGCAAGCTCAAGCCTCTCATGTGAAACCCCAGTTTTAAATTCGACCACAACAGTCTTTACAAAACCGGATTCCAGAGCAACATTGAGCACATAACGGCCCGGTTCAATTTCAAAGAGATAAAGCTGTTTGAGGATCCCTTTACTTATGCGTGGGGCAAGTATAACCCCCAGCTGATTTGTAGCACGACTGAGCGCTTTAGATGCAGCTTCCAGAAGCAGATGGAGATCGGATTTGTCAACAGCAACCATGGTGTTTCTGATAAGATCCTTTGTTCCCTCAGAAATCTCCGTATACTTCATTATTCTGTCAACATAATAGCGATAACCCTTGTCAGTGGGGACTCTGCCTGCCGATGTGTGCGGCTGAGCTATAAACCCCTTCTCCTCAAGATCGTACATGACATTTCTGATCGAAGCGGGAGAAAGGTCAAAACCCTTCTGTTTTGAGAGGTATCTTGAACCGGTCGGAGCAGCACTCAGAATAAAATTCCTGACTACAGCATCGAGTACCAGATGTTCTCTTTCGGTCAACTCTTCACGTTCCATACGCTTCTTTAAAAATACTCCTGAAAATATGGAACGCCACAGGGGACAAGCCCCCATGGCATCACCTGATAAACACTATAAAAGATAGTACGGGGTACCAAAACGGATATTACATCATATCCATTCCGCCCATACCACCCATTCCACCCATTCCGCCCATACCGCCCATTCCACCATGGGCACCAGGCATCTCTTTTTCCTCTCTGGGTTTCTCTGCAATCGCACACTCGGTTGTCAGTACAAGACCGGCTATGCTCGAAGCATTCTCAAGAGCTGTGCGGGTTACTTTTGTAGGATCAATGACTCCGGCTTCCATAAGGTCCTCATATGTATTGGAGTAAGCATTGAATCCGTATGCACCCTTGCCCTTTTTGACTTCGTTGCACACAACCGATGACTCCAGACCTGCGTTTGTAACAATCATTCGCAGTGGTTCTTCAATAGCACGCCTGATAATGTCGAGTCCGACTTTTTCGTCACCCTCAAGCTTTAAATTGTCAAGAACTTTCGATGCTCTGATCAGGGCCACACCGCCTCCGGCGACAATACCCTCTTCAACAGCAGCACGTGTTGCATGGAGCGCATCTTCAACACGGGCCTTCTTTTCTTTCATTTCTGTTTCGGTTGCAGCCCCGATATTTACAACAGCGACACCGCCGGCCAGCTTTGCAAGACGTTCCTGAAGTTTCTCACGATCATAATCGGACGTTGTCTCTTCAATCTGCCTGCGGATTTGAGAGATTCTTCCCTTTATATCTGCGCCATTTCCGGCACCCTCAACAATTGTTGAGTTTTCTTTGTCAATAACAACCCGTTTTGCCGTCCCCAGAGAATCAACTGTCGTATTCTCCAGTTTAAAACCGGCATCTTCGGAAATGACAATACCACCTGTAAGTACTGCGATATCCTCCAGCATGGCCTTTCTGCGATCACCGAAACCGGGTGCCTTGACAGCTGCTATTTTAAGCGTTCCACGAAGCTTGTTCACCACCAGAGTTGCAAGCGCCTCTCCTTCAACTTCTTCGGCAATTATCAGAAGCGCCCTGCCGCTCTGAGCAACTTTTTCCAGCAACGGAAGCAGATCACGCATGACACTTATCTTTTTGTCATAGATAAGAATCTGTGGATTATCAAGAACACACTCCATAGTGTCGGGATTGGTGACAAAATATGGAGAGAGATACCCACGGTCAAACTGCATCCCTTCTACTACATCAAGACTGGTCTCAATACCCTTGGCCTCTTCAACCGTTATTACACCGTCTTTTCCCACCTTCTCCATCGCATCGGCAATGAGGTTGCCGATTTCAGTGTCGTTATTTGCGGAAATTGTAGCCACCTGGGCAATTTCCTTTTTACCGGAGATAGGTTTTGAATCTTTCTGAAGCTGCTCAACGATAGCTTTGACACATTTGTCAATTCCACGCTTAAGAGCCATAGCATCTGCACCTGCAGTGACATTTTTGACTCCCAGACGAGCTATAACCTGAGCCAGAACTGTTGCTGTTGTTGTCCCGTCACCCGCAACATCTGATGTCTTGGATGCCACCTCTTTTACCATCTGTGCACCCATATTCTCAAACTTGTCCTCAAGCTCAACCTCTTTTGCTACGGTCACACCATCTTTAGTGACCGTGGGTGAGCCAAAGCTTTTATCAAGCACAACGTTGCGACCACGGGGTCCCAGAGTAACTTTAACAGAATTTGCCAGCGTGTCAATTCCCTTGAGGAGCTTGTCACGAGCGGCTATATCAAATGCCAGTTGTTTACCTGCCATAAATTAAATCCTCCATTGCTGATTGTTAAACTATTGCAAGAACATCACTTTCTTTCATAATGAGATAATCTTCACCTTCTATAGAAATCTCGGTACCGGAATACTTTCCGTAAAGAACTACATCACCCTTTTTCAGGCTCATTTCCAGCTTCTGTCCGCTCTCTGCCACTTTTCCCGGGCCAACGGCTACAATTTCACCCTTTATCGGCTTCTCTTTTGCTGCATCGGGAATTATTATTCCCCCGGCAGTCTTCTGCTCCGATTCCAAAGGACGAATAATAACTCTGTCCGCCAAAGGTTTTACATTCATTCACTCCTCCCTTCAAAAAATACTGGTTATCGATCTTACTGTTAGCACTCCATTTATCTGAGTGCTAATAAATTAATGAGCCTCGGAATGCTTGTCAATACTTTTTTATGGATTTGAGCCCCTTTCAATGATATACTGAAGAATAAACAAGGAGTGGCTTCAGGTACAAACAGGCGCATATATTCGCCAGCAAAAAACAGACCGCTTATGCCAGGCTTTAAAACCAACCTCAAAATCAGACTCTCACCTTCTGAACTTCAGATTATTAAGAAAGTTTCCATAATCTCTATAAGTGCCTGCATTTTTTTAATCGCCGCCTCATGGGGCTACCACGCTCTTAAAATCAGGCTTAAGGCATCTGCTGAAGCATCCTCAAAGCAGAAAGTGTACGAGCTGCTTCCTATCGACCTGGAGGCCCACCTTCTAACTGCTCAGCGTTATCTGCGAAGCGGAAATCCGGAAAAGGCAATTCCACATCTTCAGCGGATCATACCACTGAAAAAGTATGACTTTGAAGTGCGCAAAACACTGGCTGATGCATATCTGGAAGCTGGTTATTTCCAGGAGGCACTCCAGCAATACACTTTTCTTATCGAACAGCAGCCCCCCGAGAGCCTGGCTGCAGAGGTCTGCGCGCGCAGAGGCATTTCTCTTTATTATTCCGGAAATCTGGAACAGAGCGCAACCAGTCTCACAGAATGCCTGTCCCGCTACCCTGGATCGGCCGAAGCGGCCTGTTTCATGGGACAAATTGAAGCATCAATCAATCCGCAATCACCAAAAATTTTGGAATATCTTGAGAATGCGTTGAAATACGATTCATCGTACGTAGAAGCATGGTACCAGCTCTCCCGCTATCACATGCAGTTAAACGATTATCTAAAGGCAAGGGTATTGCTGGTCCATGCCCTGGAGCTGGACCCGCTGCATGCAAAGAGCCATTCAAGACTCGGGATGATTTACTACTATATGTCTATGCCGGACCTCTCCAGAGCATCTTACCAGACTGCACTGGCAATAAACCCCGAAGATTTCAATACCCGCTACAACCTTGGCGAACTCTATTATTGCCTGACCGCAGACACAGCCCTTGCTCTGGAAGAATACAAAAAGGCGGTCTCTCAACACCCGGGACATGTTGAAGCCAATTTCAAGATTGGAATGATCTGCCTCAGAAATGGCATGCTGAAAGAAGCTGTCAGGTATTTTGAACAGGCCGTCAAATATGACCAGAATAATATCCGCATACTCCTGCAGCTGGCTGTAGCCTTTGAGAAACTTGAGCTTATTGACAGAGCAATAGAGACCTATCGCAGGATCCTTGCCATTGATAATCTCAACAGTATTGCAAAACAGAAAATACGCCTGCTGATCGAGTCCAGATAAGATCTTTACCAGGTTGCCGGCCACGGAGCCGATTGATATGTATAATCCTTAACGTGGCTCTTTTCATGGAGTTATAAAAAAAGTTCTTGATTTTACCGAGTAGTAATTATATTCTAAAAATAGCCCGAACCCAGAATAGTTTCCGGCAAGGGTCCAATTAAGCCCTTAACAAAAAACTTTATCTACGCTTTCCAGCGCGGCTGAACGGCGGGGGATTAAATGGGAAATATTACAAAAAAAGATCTTGTTGAAAGAATCTCCGAACGCACAGGCCTGACTCAGGTAGATACCAAAATAGTATTGGAAAGCTTCCTGGAATCAGTATCCAAAGCACTTCAAAACGGCAACAATATTGAAATCAGAGGCTTTGGAAGATTTAAGGTGAAGCAGAAAAAGGCCCGCACGGCTCGTAATCCACGCACAAATCAATATATTGAAGTGGAAGCCGGGTTCAAACCGGTTTTTGAAGCATCAAAAGAACTGAGGAAAAGAATTAACGACTCTCTCTGGATAGAGCCTGTCGAGCAGAAATAATCTTATTTGACTGAGTCCTCAGGCCATAAAGAAATAGCGGCATTCTTTAAATCAGCATACCAGGAACGAACCTCTTCAGGGCTGACACCCAGTCTTTCAGCAACTTTGTTCACAGGTTCACCACATTCGACTTTTACAACCGCGTCCCAGCGGGCTTTTGCCGGGATTTTCTTCTCTTTCACATTTTTCTCTACAGCTACGGACTCTCCCGCCACAGCCGCTTCGACGGTGTGACCTTTCCTGATATCTGAAATGATCTGATCCAGCTTTTTATCAAGCGATTCCGATTCATTATACCCGGTAGCAGCATAACAGATTTTACCAAACTGGTCTATAACAAAGAGTGCCGGGAGTGATTTGACACCATACCGCTCAGCTGTTTTCTGGTAAGGATCCAGAAGCACAGGGATGTCAAATCCATTCTCTTTAACAAAAGGAGAGACAATCGAGGCACCTTCTTTATCGATGCTGATACAGAAAACCTTTATGCTGTCATTACGGTGCTTTTCTGCAAATTTGACAAGCTCAGGAATCTCTTTTTGGCAAGGTTTGCAGTAAGTCGCCCAGAAGCTCAGAATAACCATGTGCCTTACATTGTTAATATGCGGTTTTAAAAGAGTATCGCCGCAGAAGACCCGAAGACTGACACGGTCGCCATCAAGAGATGGAAGTGAGAAGGTCGGGGCAGCAGAACCGGCAGGAAGCAGTTTCGATTCCTCGGCAATCAAGCTGACACAGAAGAGAATAGTTGACAAAAGTACTAATTTTACCTTCACCTGTGTGCGGTCCTTTCTGATTTTTCAGGATCCCAGCTGCTCTGAGCGCCTGGTAGCAGCAACAACTGCGGAAATAACAGCATGTTTGAAAGCATTCTCCTCCAGCGCCATCAGCCCACTCGCTGTTGTACCGGCAGGAGACATAACTTTCGATTTAAGAACCGAAGGGTTCTCACCTGTCTTGGTAATCATCTCAGCAGATCCGACAAGAGTCTGCAGTGCACATTCCCGGGCGATCTGGTATGGAAGCCCAGCAGTAACTCCCCCCTCAATCAGTGCTTCAATAAAGAGGAAAACATAAGCTGGTCCGCTTCCGGACAAACCAGTTACGGCATTAAGCATTTTTTCGGGAACCTGAAGAATTTTACCGCATGCAGTAAAGATCTCCTCTACGATGCGGGAATCGTCAGAACAGCAGTTTTCACTCAGCGCATAAGCACTCATTCCCGCACCGACAAGCGCCGGGGTGTTTGGCATAACCCTGCAGATCCTGGCCCCTGCAGGTAAAATTTTATGAAGGGATGAAATACTTACACCGGCAGCAATAGAAATATAGAGAGGCTTAACGCGTTTCTTTTCGTCAATTGAGGAAAAAATCTCAGATGCAGAGACAATATCAGATGGCTTGACTGCAATGATCACCGCGGAAGGTGTTCTTTCTTCAGTAAACCATTCTGCAGGCTGGGAAATCTCTGCCGCAGACTGCAGCGTTTTGCAGGCATTATGGTTTTGATCAAAAGCCATGATTGCTACTGCGTTTCCGTATTTTACAAGCAAGGCGTCAATAAGTGCCCTGCCCATATTGCCGGTACCGACCACCCCGACTCTCATATACCCTCCAGTATCAGAACTTTTCCTCAGCTTTTCATTGCGTCAAGGAATTCCCTGTTTGTCTTGGTGCCGCTGATCTTCTCATTAAGGAATTCCATCATTTCCACAGGAGTCATGGTAGCCAGGAATTTTCTGAGAATCCACATTCTGTTGAGTTCCTCTTCAGAAAGCAGCAGTTCTTCTTTTCTGGTTCCGGACCGCATCAGGTCTACCGCCGGGTAGATACGACGGTCGGCGAT
>JAAYYB010000425.1 GCA_012515615.1 Fibrobacter sp. | reverse complement strand
GGTCAATCTCGCCGCTGGACTCGCGAAGAGAGGATATCGAGTGTTGGTGATTGATATGGACGCCCAACACAATGCGACGGACTACATGGGGATACTTGTATCTCGATCTGATCCGACAATATACGATGTCTTGTTTGATGCAATGGATCCGCATAACGCGATATACCCTACGGACAGCGAAGGACTATATTGCTTACCCGCCTCCGAACGAATGATCAACGCATCCCTTCGTTTGAACCAGGATCAAATTGCAGTCCCGAGCGCAAGACTCTATTCGTCGCTGAAAAAGCATGGGATCCAAGCGGAGTACGATTATATCTTTTTGGACTGCCCTTCAGATTTGGACGCCGTATCCGCAAACGCGCTGAATGCCGCCGACAATTGTATCGTGCCTTGCTTTGCGGATCAGTTTTCGAAAAGCGGCCTGGTAAACGTCATTGCCGCAATCGAAAAGGCCGCAGAAAATGGATGCGGCACCGAGATCAGACTTCTCGGTATTTTGCTTTGTAACTTTCGGCGTGTCACCAAGACCGCACGCATGAATCTCGAAGAGATACAAACCGCGCTTCCGGAAGACACCTTTCGTACCGTCATCCGTCAAAGTGCCGCGATCCCGGACAGCATTGAAAAAAGAAAGCCGGCGATATGCATGTCCAAGTCTCCGGCAACGGAAGACTATGAGCAATTAACATCGGAGTATCTATTAAGGACGCAGAGGACGGATCGGATCACCCGAATCGCATCCGGAAGATAAAAAGTAGGGACAAATGTCCCTTAATTATCTTTGACAATTAAGGAGGTAACCATGAGCTTTCTAACGGAGAAACTAGCAGACATTCAATATTCAAAATCAGTCATGATTATGGTCGACCCGTTCCGCCTTCATCCCGATCCGGATAACGACTCGATATACGGTGCGTTCGATCCGGAAAAAGAAGAAGATAAAAAACTGATCGAAGAGATCAAGGAGATGGGACTATTGCAACCGCTTCTTGTTAAGCGACATCCGGTATTACCGGAAGAGTACATTATCATATCCGGACACAGACGATATCATGCGGCCGTGGCCGCAGGGCTGAGCCGCTTGGAAGTCTTGGTCATGAATACCAACACCCCGGAAGAACAAGCGATGGCAAGGCTGGCGATCACCGTCTCCAATCATAGTCGTGATCGCAGTAATCCCGCAATCATGGCTCGCGAAATGGAACATCTTGAAAAGGCACTGAAAGAACTACGCAAGGTTAATCCGGAGCGCTTTAGGGGAAAAGAGCTTCGCGTGGTGATGGCCGAAGAACTAGGGGTTTCTACAAAGACGATCGCACGCACGAAGAAGATCCTCAATAATGCGGATAGTCAAACCAAACAAGAATTTACATCCGGAAAGATCACTCAAATTGAAGCGCTTAAGAGAATTGATAAGAGGCAGAAACCCGAGATAGCGGAACCACTCCCACAAGAAGAGCCCCTTCCGGGGCAGATGTCGTTTTCGCTTCCCCCGATTGAGCGTCCCAAAGAGATACCCAGTAAACAAAACGGCGTCTCGGAAGGAGCGGCACACACCATCAATCTACTGGTACGGATTACTGAGCAACTAGAACTTAATCCGGATATTGCGGCTGACGAAGAAGTCTCTTGCATTATTCATGACCTTGAAAAAACCATCGCCAGTAAAAGCAAAAACAAAAAGTAGGGACAAATGTCCCTTAATTATATTTGATATATAAGGAGTAAGAGATGAATAGTGTAACGTTAACCGGATACCTCGTGGCAAACATCGAGGCAAACGAAAAAGGATT
>JAAYYB010000420.1 GCA_012515615.1 Fibrobacter sp. | reverse complement strand
GGGGTAGGCGGGACCTGTTTTCCCCGGGTGTCCAATTCTGCGGAGTGCTACCCACGGGCGCAGGGGTAGGTGGTAAAGCGTCCGCGGACGCTTTACCACCCGCCGGTGCTACCCACGGGCGCAGGGGTAGGCGGTTACTGGTGACAACTTGTCACCAGTAACCAAGACCACAGCCCACATTGCCGCCGTGGACTACATCTGCGGCGGCGCGACGAGATACTGGTGGAGCTGGGAGCGAGGGCGGAGAGCGGAGCACAACCCGGCAATGCCAACGCAGCCAAAAACGAAGGTGAAAAGTTTTCACCCTCGTTTCGGACCACCGGCGCCATCGCCGCCGAGGTCGGCTTGCTCAATCCAATCACCGTCCGCAAGGACGGCTACCTCGTTGCCGGGAGGCACAGGCTCGAAGCCTGCCGCAAGCTCGGCTACATCCACATTCAGGCGACACTGCTGGACGGGAGCGCCCTGCACGCGGAACTCGCCGAGATCGACGAGAACTTGATCCGCAACGACCTGACCGCGATGGAGCAGGGTGAGCACCTGCGGCGGAGGGACGAGATACTGGCGGACTTGGGTGTGAGGGCGGAGGTCGGCGAGAACCAGCACACAACAGGTGGTGACAAGTTGTCACCACCTCCCAAGACCACGGCCGACATAGCCGCCGAGGTCGGCCTATCAGAGCGCACGGCACAGCAACGCAAGCAGGTGGCGACCAACATCCCGCAGCCCGTCCGCAACGCCATCCGGGACACGCCCACCGCAGGGGATGCAAGGGCGCCCGGTGGCGGTGGGGATCGGCTTGACGGCGACGCCCGAGGCGCACCACGGGGGCGCGATCTGCCCTCCCACGCGGCGGACCGGCGATCTGCGCAAACGTGGTCTAACCCGGCGGATCGTGGGGTTTCCGGGCGACCAAACCGACGCTAGCAGAGGTAGGTGAACGCTGTGGCGCAATGCACGGCGACGACGGCGGACGGCAAACGCTGCAGGGCACCTGCGCTGCAGGGGCGCCCATTCTGTTTCGCCCACGACCCCGAGAGGGCACAGGAGCGGGCGGACGCCCGGCAACGGGGCGGGTACAATCGGCGGACCCCGAAGGCCACCGACCCCGAGGGGTACCCCACGAGGTTGCGCTCTGTGGGCGACGTGCAGGCCGTGCTGGAGAGGGCGCTGGCCGACACCTGGGAGCAGGAGAACAGCGGCGCGCGGACGCAGGCCCTTGTGCGGCTGGCCCACGGTGCCCTGAAGGCCCTGGAGGTCGGGGACCTGGAGGAGCGGCTGGCGGCCCTGGAGGCCCGACTCGAGGAGGCGGCCCCATGACGCTGCGAACCCGACTGCGACGGCTGGAGGAGAAACACAAGGGCGGCGGCGATCTGCCCCCTCTGGTGCTGACGCTCCCCCTGCTAGGTCCCGACGACCCCCTAGGACCTCCGGGCGAATACCGTCACGTTTTGCCCGGCGGCCGGATATACGTCTGCAAGGCGGTGGACGTGTTTGCGGAGGGAGGTGTCCCCTGTGAGCATGACTAGGCGGC
>JAAYYB010000159.1 GCA_012515615.1 Fibrobacter sp. | reverse complement strand
TTACTCCCAGAATTTAACTGGGATAGTCTTTGGGATAACATAACAGGCAATCCATTACCAGTTGAAATTAAACTCTCTTTGGTTTCAACAAAACCGTGTTGCCACTAACTTTGATACGATGTCTAATTTTCAATTGCATAGGGGAGTACCTTCGATGCTTCCACCTGGTGTTCCTGCTTTATATAGAAGACCAGTTTTAATCTGGCTTTCAAAGGGAAACTTTTTATAGAGTTGACGATATATCTTTCTGCATCATCATCGATATCTTTATCGTGGAACGGTGATGGATCAAATGTGTTGAAGAACTGGTTTAGACTTGATAGCCGCAATTCAATCAGAAATGACCCGTTATCTTTGGGGAACTGATGCTCATAGCTTTTGCTGCTTTTTTTTACACTCATAGTGATGAGTCCCTTGTTTATACTATTAATTATATGATTTTAAGGGCTAAATTACCAGCTCATGTGATGTAAAAAGATGCCGGAATGAGTCGTAAATCATGAATACTATCGGATAAGAGTATCAGTGGTATTATCAGCTGAAAAATACTCAATGAAACCTGTTTTTTCATTCAGGGTACCCTTTAGATTTTTATACTACCAGAATCACTATGTGTCAATGTATTCAATAATCAGGAATGTTACAGGGCAGAGAGAGAGAGACAGGGCTGGCGAAGTATCCGGCCCTGCGAAATACTTTTAGAAAGTAAAGAAGAATCCCAATGATGGAGTTACTTGCGTTTGTATTCCGGTTCTGAAACGTGTCTCTTTAGCATCGTTATCATAATCTGTAATATGCAGCCCGAAATCAACTATGCTGGCACTCATTCGGACAAAGAACGAATCTGAGAAAAGCAGATCGATATTTACAGGCGCAGAAATTCCGATATCGTAATTTCTAAAGTTATCACTCCAGGATGGTAAAAACCCCAATTCAGGTCCGAAGGAAAAGCGAATCGGATCTGCTTCAAACAGACGAAAAAACAACCCGGCACCCATATCTACGCCTGATTCAGAATTCTTAGCAGTCTGATCTCCGTTTTCATTATTTTCCCACATGATAGAAGAAAAGTAACCTATAAACGGTACAATCTCAAGTCTATCGGAAGGGACGATAATCACACTTGGTATAAGAGAGAAGCCGAATGCACTAGTGGTTCGCTCCTGAAAAAGTTCTGTGTGTGTAGTGCTAAAAGATGTCTGAAGGTTGATTCCTAAGGAGACTTCGGCAAACGAATTGAGACAGTAAAGTAATACCAAGGCGACTGTAATTTTTTTCATACATGCTTCTCCTTCATGTTGGTTTGAATTTTATTTCCCTCTACAATATAAATTGAGCTGTTTTATTGGAGAGTGAAATAAAAAGTTGCACCATTTCCCGGCTTTGATTCTGCCCAGATTTTTCCGCCATGACGTTGTATTATGCGTTTTACTGTAGTAAGCCCTATACCTGTGCCAGGGAAAGTGGAATTTGAATGGAGGCGCTGAAATGGCTGGAATAACCTGTCTGCCATGTTCATATTGAACCCGACACCATTATCTGAAACGTAAAATACTGTTTCGTTGTCGATGAATTTTCTGCCAAACTCGATGTGTGGCTTCTCTGTTCTTTGAGTGAATTTCCATGCGTTGCCGAGAAGATTCTCCTGTGCTATTCTCACCAGTTTGGGATCACATTCAGCAAAGCATTCACTTTGTATGGTAACATCGACTCTTCGATGTGGTTCCTTCATTTTGAGGTCCTCAATAATCTCAAGTGAAATGGTGCTCAGATTTACAACTGATCGGACAAGATCTATTTTTCCCACTTTAGAAAGTGTAAGAAGGTCATTTATCAGCTCACGCATCCTGGCGATGCTCTTGCGTGCCACCTCAAGATTTTTTAAACCCTTTTCTCCTAAAGAATCATGAAAATCTTCCTGCAGCACAATCATTAAACCATCCATACTTAGAAGCGGTGACCGGAGGTCATGTGAAACAGAATGGGTAAAGGCCGAAAGCTCACTATTTGAGGCTTTGAGTTTTTCATTTGCTTCTGCCAGCTCAGAGGTTCTCTCAAGTACTTTTTTTTCGAGACCGGCATGTGCCGCCAAGAGCTCTTTTTCCAGAGTTTCTCTACGGGTTATCTCGTGTTGCAGTTCTTTATTGGATCTGGAGACCAGAAATTTTTCTTCTGTGAGTTGAGTTATAAGATCTTCCTTCTCGAATCTTAAGTTGAATGTAGACACTATCATCTTATGGTTGGCCTCGGCAGAAAATATGATCAGGATGCTAAAGAGAATCAACATAAGACCCATGGTTATTGAGATCGGGTCTCTAATAGAGAAGAAGACGATAGTGGAAGGTACCAGTACCGGTATTATAAATGTCAGATAAGCCTTCCTCAGTGCAGCAAAACTCGCCGATGCCCCTGCGCACATTCCACCGAGTACAAATGCGATTAATACATCGTGAGAAAGTGAATCGTGGAACAGCATAAAAACCGATGCAGCTCCCCAGGTAATTCCAGATACTACTATGCCTGCTACTAAAACGTTTTTCCAGATTATTAAAGTCTTTTTTTTTGACTTTAGAAAAAGAGAGTAGCTTAAAAAACGCAAAATGGAAGTGACTGCTAGGGTAGCAAGCCAGATCAACGAGATAATATGGGGCACAAGATTCCAGTGAATAAAAGTTATAAGGAAACCATTTATAACTGTGGCGATTAATCCAAGAGGAAGTAAACCATATATAAACGCAACAAGGTTCGCACTCAGTGGATTGAGTTTTTTGCGAGACAAGATATTTTCCTGATTCAGGTACTATTCACTCTTTTAAGAGATTAATTATTGATAGGGCAAAAGGTATTCCACTGTGGTACATCAGGTAATTAAATCTCAACTTCGGAAAGGTATTACTGTGAGTTCAGGAATCAATGTGGAAAAGACTCGAGAAAACCAGTTTTTTGTGGACAGGAAAAATGCTGGGGTCAACTTGTGTGTTTAAATCCTGGTAAGAAATCATATTGGATCCGATGGTGAGGTGGGTAATCACCTGAGGTGAGGCAGGGATTTTAATATGTTAAATTCATCTCTGGGGTGAAACAGTAACTTAACACTTTAAATCAAAAATTCATCTCTGGGGTGAGACATTGACTTAACACGTTAAATCACAAATTCTTCTCTGGGGTGTTTGAGGATGACAACAACCTTACACCAAACTCAACACTGGATCAACAAATCTCAAATTTCACTAATATGTCAGAATTTTAGCAGGGCAAAGAAGATTAATTGTGAATGAAGGTGAAGGACATCTCTTGAAGAAGTCGCAATTGAAAAGAGGATAGATCTCGTATAATGGAATCTACTGTACCCGGTATCTCATTTTACGAGCAAACCATCTCTTTGAGCAAATCCAGTCCAACTATTCTGCTGCTTGTTGTGATCATCTTTGACACTGCAGAACCACTTACTCCCAGATAATCTGCCAGATCGATGTTGGAAAACCCGAAATGGCAGACTCCGACCGAAGCTAACAATTGCCGTCCGGTAGAAACCTCATTGAGCCGTCCTGGACGGAGAAGATCCTCTTTTTTCAGGCCAGCGCAGGAACATATCCGCTGCGTTAAGGTATCGATAGTAACATTTTCCAGTACATGAAGCGCTAATCTGATCCGGCGATTTCTGTTCTCCTCTAAAACTTTTCTCACAAAATTCTCATCTCCGATAACCCATGATGCCGGATCTGAGAAACTGCAGCTGCCCTGATTCGCAGATCTGACCTTACTGATAATCTCATCATCATCGCAATCAGAATCTGCAGATTTGA
>JAAYYB010000382.1 GCA_012515615.1 Fibrobacter sp. | reverse complement strand
TCTGATGAATATACCCTTCATGAGACGGAAACCAGCTATTGGCCGGCAGGTGGGATTGTACCAATACATCACAAAAGCATTGCCGGATATATTGGGGTCGGAGGATATCCTCCCCCACTGACCGTTCTGGAAGACGGTTCGGCATCTGTAGATCTTTATTATAATATTCAAAGTTATTCCCTCTATTATTTTGACGGATCAGGTGATTTTCATGCACTGCAGTTTCAATCCGGTGCGCCTATCACGCCGCCTGAAAACCCGCAAAAAACAGGTTTTCGCTTTACCGGCTGGGAACCTGAGATTCCCGAGACGATGCCGATGAGTGATGTTACTGTCATGCCAACCTATGAGATAAAAACATATACCATTACGCTGTCGGCCCCGGATGCCGTACCCCCTTACAGCGCTTCAGCCACGGTGGAGTATGAAGGCACCACCGTAACCGACATCGTGTATCCGGAAAGGCCGGGCTTTGTGTTTACCGGGTGGAACACCCCGGAGGGTAACCTGCTCATCGACACCAATGGAGCCTTCCACTACATGGGTTCAAATTCCGCATACCTCACACCAAGAGAGGACGGTACCTGCTACTGGGTATATGATGGTGATATCACGCTTGAGGCCGGTTGGGACGACTGCTCAGTGGTGAATTCCTTTGAGGAGCTGCAGTCGGCACTGGCCAACCCCGAAGTAGGAAACATCGTGGTCACAAATACGCTGATTGTCCCGAACGGTTCGGTGATCGACGGAGGCGGACGCACACTATACTTCCGAAACGGCAATCGTCTAAACTCCATTTTTGAACTTTATTCCACCTCGTCCTGTACCCTCAAGAATATGACCATTGACTTTGGCGGTAATGTTGGGATGAATGCCAGACATGCAATCGTTATGGAGAATGTAACCCTTAAAAACGCCATCACCTACGCTTTCATGAACAATTCCTCCGCACTTCTCCGCAGCTGCAGCATCACAGGAAGCCAGGGGAATAATGGTGTCATTTTCAGTCAGGGAGAGACCCTGACGATGACAAACTGCTCCGTCCATGATAACGCCGGTGACGGGATTAACTGCTCCGACGGTACGCTGACGATAGACGGCGGCTCTGTCACAGGAAACAGCGGCAGGGGCATACGTAATTATGGCGGGCAGGTCTTGCTGAATAACTGTACCATTGCCAATAACGGCGGCGACGGAATTTACACAACCTACGGCGCTACCAAAGCAGTGAACGTTACTGTAGCCGGAAATGCAAGAGGTTCTGTCACCGATACGTCCGGCGAGGCAACCTTTGTCAACTCCGTTCTGGTGGATAATATAGGAGATTATGACGATGTGACCATGGATGCAATCAACACGGGTGCCACGCTTATCAACTGCCTGACAGGAGATATTTATGAGTATCAGCATGTATTGACAGGTTGCATTTCGGCCTCAAAACAGACTGTATTCCATTCCTACGAGTCAGGAAAGCCCGTACTCATACAGCTGGCCGATGGATCCTGGGCAGCCCGGCTATCGGCAGACTCTGCGGCACTTACAGGCGGCTGCAGCACCT
>JAAYYB010000011.1 GCA_012515615.1 Fibrobacter sp. | reverse complement strand
GGATACATAACCGGAAATGAAAGCCCGGATCCTCTCAGCAGAGTGCTTTTCCCACCTCCCCTTACTCCGCAAAGAAGAAACCATGGATTCTTGTAAAGATTTCTTCTGCCAAACAGCTTTTTACTTATTACTGTATCGGTGTATCTCTTTACGGCTTTCTGTGTTTCTCTCAATGTTTCGTGATAAATTTGTTTACTGGTTTCCGGGGTGTTTCCACACTTTTTTTCCATTTGAGTCATAAGAAATTTCAGAAGCATCCTGGATGAGCTGAGGGCCATCAGAATTATGCCGGCTGGGACAAGCAATTGAGATCTTGTTTTGTAATATGAAGCTATCAAAAGCAGACAACCGCCTGAGAGCATCGAGATCCAAAGTACAATTGAGATCCTCCCGGGCAATTTCATTTAACCACCCCTATAGTTCAACCATTTTTTCAAATGCATTCATTAAAAGGTCAATGTGCTCATTATGTGCCCTATCAAGTACAATCCAGATCGCTGCAATTATCATGATTAGAACTGAGGCTGCAATCCAGATCGGAAAAAGAAAAAAGTGACGTTTCGATTGTATATCAAATGTCCTTAGACCATGAGGTGATATTCCATTGACAAAGTCAACTTGTGTAGAGCAAATTTTAAGGCCAAGATGTTCTATAATTTTTAACCGCTCAGCAGTTCCGCTTATCTTGTACTTTCCCTCAAAACCGAGGCAGAGACACAGATAGTACACCTCAAGGACTTCATTTTTTTCTGCAGGTTCAACCAGCAGGTGATTCAGCCTGCGATAAAACTCTTCGCCGGCAATATTATTACCGAAGATGTCAAGTTGAAGCGGTCTTGAGATCCAGTAATTCCTGCAGACACCCGGAGAACTCAGAACAGTCTCGTCCAGTAGAGAAACCAGTGCATATTGAGTATCCAGAACCGCTGCATCATCAACTCCAGATAGTTTACAGTTTTTTATGAAGAGCTCCAGGTAATAATTGATGAGTTTTCTTAAAGCCGAAGGTTCCCCCAGATCCTCTGCTTCGCGCATTTTAATGGCAATAAGAAGCAGATCTGTGCAGAGTGCAGCCAGGGATCTTGAGGTATCTGAGATCGAACTCAGATTTAATGTCTGCGCCGAAATTGTTTCAGTAAATGGAACCGTTGCCATCTTTACACCTGCTCTCTTATTGCAAACAGTTCTATTTTCATATTCTTATAACTGTGGGGGAAATAAAATGCCATGCTCCCGGAGTTTCTCATTTCATCCCATATACTGTTCTGCTGATCTAATCCGAAATAGATGAAGCCCGGTTTTCTGGGTATAGATTCAGGTGGATCAGGCAGATGAAATAGTGGCAAACCTGGCATTGCAGATGGTATTAGAAGATCAAGCCTTTCCCTTGAGCTCATTTTTATTCTTTGCAAAGATCCGACTATCAATTCTTTATCCGGAACATTTGCAGATAGCCCAAGGAAAAATCGTGCCTCAGAAAATATCCGCTGGTCATTTATATGACAGTTATAAACAGACGGTTCAGTTTCCTCAAATGACAGGATAATACATCCTGAAGAGGAATTGGAATCCAGCACACGCCGGATCATTTCAATCAATCGATTTAGAGATAACCAGATATTTTGGTGATCGTACAAGGGAAAGTCTTTGAGTGTTATCTCTGATGAAAATGTGCTCAGTGATCCAGATAGAAAACACAGGTTTTTATATAGATCAAATGGATGAACCATTCCATTAGAGTAATAAAAGTTTAGTAATGGAATAAAGCTGTTAAGAGTTTGAAGTAATCTGAATGAGGTTTCATCCCCCGGGGCGAATCTGGCCAGACCACTTCTGGACACGCTGCGTTTATCTGAAAGCATATCGCTTTTTGCATAAAGCATCTCAAGCAGTTTTCGCAAACAGGTCATGATAAATTCCGATGCCCCGATTTTAAGCAATGGAGCAACAAATTCTCTTTTCAGTTCTAATACACCGCCAGCTCCATGCCTCAGTGCTCCTATTTGCAGAGTGGAATACCCGTCAAGGGGTTCTTCTTCAAAGAAAAGTTTAAAATTCAGTTTCCCGAGTTCAATCTCTTTTTTTTCTGTTCCTGTTACCTCGTCTGTGATTTGGGCCGTGAATACAGAATACCTGGATGGAGTATCAGTGCCAGTTTGAAAAACGCTGCTTCTACCCTCTTTAATGATTGCAACCCCCAGATGAATTCCAAGATCCTGACGATCAAAGCCGAAATGACCTGAAATAGATCGGGACTGAGGTGCTGGATGATCATTTGGAATTGAGCATATCGTTCCATCAGGAAAAACTCCCGAGCATCTCTCAAGAACCAGTGTTCCGTTAGATAATGCATTTTCATCGATTTTTAGCTCTGTCATTCCAAAGCAGAACTGATTTTCAATTGACAATCTGGAATCAAGTGACGACTGAAGATATCTCTCAAAGGCCTGAAAATGCTGAGGCTGGAGAAAAATGCCTTCTTTCCAAATAACTTTGCTGTTCTGAAATAACATAGACCCTCGCAAATGGAGATTTGTTGGATTTTAAAGCTGAGAAATAGATATCGGGAAAGAAAAAATCAGATGGAATGTATTGGCAGAAATATATATTAAGTGCACGTCTTTCCGAATTGCAAATCTCAAAAAATCCATTTTCAAAAACAAATAAAACAAAGGCAGCTTGATGGGCAGCAACACTCTCCTCATGCTTGCGCTATTGATTCTATGCTTTTCAGTTTATTGCAAAGCATCTGAAGCCGGTTTGCTTTCTGTAATTACTGAGCCAGAAAGCATCGAGGTCTGGATTGATAATATTTTTTCAGGCTTATCACCGGTCCTGGACAGGAAATTAGCCGAAGGTACATATCAAATAAGGCTGGTAGATCCAGTGCATCGTCTTAGTGTTTCTGAAACAATTTCAATTACATCAAATAAAAAGATTGTACTGGAAAAGAAAATCGGCTCAAGATTCGGTTCCCTTAGAGTCAGGTCTTACCCGGAGGGAGCAAAAGTTTATATATCAGCAGAGTTAGGTTCAACACCGCTTTCCAATGAATTTATGAACCCGGGAAAATATAAACTGGTGATTGAGCACCCCAAAAGTAAATACTTATCAACATTTCATGATCTGACTGTTCTGCAGGGAGATACAGTTACATTTTCTGATACTCTAAAAAAAGAGACCGTCTGGAATAAAAAGGCACTTATTCGGATCTCTTTAGGAGCAGGGGCCGCAGCCGGTTTAATTTTCGCTATCGTTGAGCATGGACTGCATAAAAAGTATCTCGAACAATACAGATTAACCGGCGGGAAAGAGTACCATCAGAGCTCTGATAAATCGGCCTTGCTCTCTTTGTTTGGTGCAGCTGGAGGATTAACATGCATTGTCGGTCTGGAAATCGTAGCATTTTTCTGATAGGTTAATTATGCATTCCAATCCAAATATTGATAATAGCTACAACCCGGACGTCATTGATAAAACAGTCGTGGAACATGATGAACACGGGTGTAAAGCTGCTTTAAAAGATGCACTGAATCAGACCAGGCTTGTTGCGCTTCCATCAGGAAATGAGAGTGTACCTATCGGCTCAGGCATAATTACAGCGGCTATTGGTTCTGGCGGGATGGCCAGAGTATATAAAGTCTGGAATGAAAAGCTTGAAGTATTCAGAGCTGTCAAAATTCTGAAACCGGATAAAGATGACCTGAAAAAACGATTTGAGACAGAAGCGAAGATCACTGCCAAGCTTCACCATCCTAATATAGTTGAGATATATAATGTTGGTGAATGGGAAGGACTTCCTTACCTCGAGATGGAATTTATTAGTGGTAAATCGCTTGAGCAGTTGATCGTAGAACGGGGGAAGTTGCCTGATGAGCTTTGCTGTGCAATCATGATACAAATTTCCAGGGCACTTTACTATGCTCATAATCTCGAGATCCTCCTTTACGGGAAAACATACCATGGTGTAATTCATCGTGATCTTAAGCCTGCGAATATTATGATTTCAGAAAAAGGTGAAGTACGGCTGATGGATTTTGGGATAGCCAGGCCAGTCGAAGCAAGTCTCCATACAATTGATGGTGGTATTGTAGGTACGATCCAATACCTTTCTCCGGAGCAGATGAACGGAGAAGAGGTTGATTGCCGAACCGATATCTATTCCATGGGAGCTGTTCTTTATGAAATGCTTACCGGTGAA
Source organism: Fibrobacter sp. (assembly GCA_012515615.1). GTDB lineage: Bacteria > Fibrobacterota > Chitinivibrionia > Chitinivibrionales > Chitinispirillaceae > JAAYIG01. The sequence continues at coordinate 1,354 of JAAYYB010000011.1, read as the reverse complement.
AAGATCTTTCCGCAGAGTTCAATTACAGAACTGATGAGAAGAAGAATTAATAACGAGTTTAAGAAGTTATCGGAGTACAAGTTCGATATCTGTCCCGCTCTGACTAAAATTTCACAAAAGTGCCTGAAGGCTGATAAACGTGAGCGCTATCCAGATGCAAATGCTCTGATCAAGGATCTGGTTCCAGTTTACAAACATTTTACTCATGACAGCCCTGAAGAGACAGTACACAAATTTCAGACAGCAATTTTATCAACAGGCTTCATGCCGGTAAGATCATACCGGTACCGGTATCTTATATTATCCCTCCTGTTTTTTGGAATCCCTGTGATATTTACAATTACTTTCTTTGCAGTAAAGAAACATCTGTCCGATAGAGCCGATTCTACTAAATCATCTCTGGTCATTGAAGAAAATCTAAAAAACGTTCCATTGCAGCCGGCATTAAATACAAAACCTTTGGATGTCAATAAATTTAAGGCAGAAAATGTTCCTGTAGAAGCACCTCAGAGATATTCTGAAGCTGCTGAACATACAGAGATTAAAGAGTCTACCAGAACAACAGCTGAAAAAGCTGATTTGACACCTCTTGATAAGCTCAAAATCAAGTATAAAAGTTCAGATTTAGCAGTTGTCGGTACGAAAGCCTTTAAGAAGAGATCTTTTGAAGAATCTATTCTGGCTTTTGAGAGCCTCCCATCGAATCATCATTCACATACCAGTAACATTATCATGTTGCTTGAGGCATACCTGGAAACAGGGCGGATTAATAAAGCATCATCTCTGCTAAAGAAAGAAAGACCCGACGATTCACAGTTTGAGTATTTGTGCGGATTATTCTTCGAAAAGATAAAAGACAATGAGAAAGCTCTGGATTTTTACCAGAGGGCATTGATCAGACCCAGCCGGATGAGAAACAGGGATGAAATACGAAACGACGCGCTCTACAAAATTGCTATCTTAAGAAGCAATCAATATCATATTGATTCAACTCCAGATTCCCGGGCCATGGCAGTTCATGCCTGGGAAGTGGTAAAGAAAGCCTATGCTTTGAATCCTGAGCATGCCCGGGTCCATATGGCAACAGTAGAATTATTCAAATTGAACAGGTAGCAAATGAATAAAAATGGAATCCTGGTTCTTCTGCTTGCAGCACAGGTGTTCCCTCAAACAGCTTTGAGGGGGGATATCTCTGAAAACAGTTTTCCGGTTGAAGGTAATCCATATATTGTCGAAGAGGATATCTTCATCTCAGAAGGAAAGATAACAGAGATAGATGCAGGGTGCATTTTTCTGTTCACCCCTTTTACCGGCCTTACAGTCGAGGGAGATTTTTTGATTAATGGAACACCTG
>JAAYYB010000158.1 GCA_012515615.1 Fibrobacter sp. | reverse complement strand
TCATTGGATTACAATTATCCAGAAGAAGTATATTTTGCAAGAGTAACCCTAAACCAGGTAGCTTAACATTAGAGATAAACCACTTAAGAAAAGACAATTTTCTGTCTAAATAAATCGACCACTAAATCCAACATACTTGAGTTCTTAGAGGCTACAACCCGTTTTAATCACCATGGCGATGCCCTTCGCTGAATTAATTCAGCCTTTCAGGCTGTTCAGGAATTTACCCGCTTTATTAACTTTTCGAGGGCTTCTCGACAAACAAAGAGGGTACTTTACGCAAAAACGGTCGAGGGTGACCGTAGACACCCTCTTCCAGAAATTCGTTATTCTTATTTAGTTGTTACTGGAATTTAGGTACTCTCTTCCAGAAAATCCTAATTCTTAGAGATTATCCAGAATGGTAAACTTAGCACAGCACAGCAACCAGAAAGGTCTGATCTCACGTGAAGAGAAATGTAGGCACATTCATGTTATGTCTCAGAATGGCGAAGTAAAATTCTGAATTGTACCAAATATCGTATTGGCTAAGAATGAAGGGATATCCGCAGAAGAACTGATATTTCCACTTTGAATCCAGATAAAAATGTCGGTATCAAATATTATGGTATCTGTTTTTTATCAGTTGTTTTTACCTGTTCGTTAACAGAAGTAGTTTTATTTTCTGCATCTATATGGCACATCCTTATAAGTCCATCAGCTGAGAGATCTTCATCGAGCTGTGGCCAGTGAATCCCATATCCTGAGGGAGATATCTCAAAATCATTTCGCTCTGTGTCTGAGGCATTATGAAGGACACTGGATATCTGACTGACAGGAAACCGTACCATTTCTCCGTCAATGGTTAATATGAGTGTGTCTCCTTCAAAACGGACATCTGTTATGCTATGATATTTTTTCATTGATTAATTCTCCTCTGAAACTCATTCCATTGGTCGACAATATAGTCGAAATTCTGAAAAATAATTTTCCTGATTTCCCGTTTATCTTTTTCACCCATATTAAAAGAAAATGATTCAATTAAATCAAACGCTTCGATGTCAAGCCAAAACTTGCATTCCATGCTTCCTTTTCTGCAGTGGATATGAATTGGTTCGTGCCCCTCATTAGAGTAAAAGAATAGTCTCCAACCTAGAATTAGAAGAATCGTCGGCATTATTTACCTCCAGGCTGCATAAAAAAATACAACTTTTCTGAATAGGAGTGCTTATTCTTTTCACATTGTTGAAGCGGTTGAAAAACATTGGAAAAGGGTATCCCTCTTGCGTTTTCAGTCTTTATGTCATTTGGAAGAGGGGGCATCCTCTTCCAGAAAATCTTAATTCTTAAATTTCAACGTTCATCAGGAATGGCCCCTGAACCTCTGAGCTATGTTTCGATCTATGATTCAAAAGGAATCCCGGATTGAAAATCCCTGCTTTAGCTGCCAGGGGACAACAGAATCATGGCTTGTCAGCTTCAAGCCTGAACGCCTCGTAGACGGTATGCTTTACCTTATCTTCTTCATACTGTTTGCGATTAAAAAAGAGCCGGTAATCCTGCTCTATCCAGGCATCGATCTCATCCAGCGATCTTATCGATGATGGCGCGATGGATCCACTGATAACAGGAAAATTGATTTGCTCAGGATTTTTTAAGGAATTTAATTGCTTTTTCATATAATTTTATCAGGTCATTTTTTTCAGACAGGTTTTTAATCTCTTTATCTTTTGGATTGAGTTAACGCTGAACGCGAGAATATGCAGGTCTCTAATATATCAACAATTCTCTCACTTGCTTTGCCGTCCCATAAATCCGGTATTCTACAGTGCTTCCATCTCTTCCCAAGGGCATCATTTACATACCCGATTATCTTTTCTGGATTTATCCCTGCAACAACGTTAGAACCTATACTTGCGGTAACAGGCCTTTCTGTATTTTCCCGCATCGTGACACATGGAATTTTGAGGGCTGTAGTCTCTTCCTGAAGACCGCCGCTATCAGTAAGCACTACACTTGAGTTTTTCCAGAGAGAAAGAAAATCATTATAGCCAAGAGGATCCAGCATTACGAGCCCGTTAGTAATTTCTTTCTGCTCATCAGGCGAAAGTGTCTCCGAATTGATATTGAATGCAGAAAGGTTTTTTCTTGTCCTTGGATGGCAGGGGAAAATGACCGGAACGTTCCTGGAAATGTTCTGTACTGCCTGCATCAATTGCCGGAGAATTTCAGGATCATCTACATTGGATGGACGGTGCATTGTCATGCATACATATTTTTCCGGTAAAACCTGCTGGAGATTTCTAACAGAATCCGATATCAGGCTCTCAGATAACCTATTTAACTGAAAGAACAGATTATCAATCATTACATGCCCTACAAAGTGAACACGTTCTGATGAGTGACCTTCAGAGATGAGGTTCTCTGTACCTTCGGGCTCTGTAGTGAAAAACAGGTCAGAAATGGCATCTGTAGTTAGTCTGTTAATCTCTTCGGGCATGGTCCGGTCGCGTGAACGGAGTCCGGCTTCGATATGTGCCAGGCCGATATTGAGCTTTTTAGCTACCAGGCTCGCAGCGATTGTTGAGTTTACATCACCGACTACAACGACCCAGTCAGGCTTTTCTTTGAGGCAGACTTCTTCAAACTTGATCATGATATTGGCTGTCTGAACAGCATGCGATCCGGATCCTATTTCCAGGTTGTATTCCGGTTCACGTATCCCTAACTCATCAAAAAAAGCACCTGACATCTTACGATCGTAATGTTGACCAGTGTGAACCAGAACCGGTTGAAGGGATGACTTTTTCTTGTCTATAGCCCTCAATACCGGTGCGATTTTCATGAAATTGGGACGGGCACCTGCTACCAGAATAATTTTTTTCATTTTCCTGCCTTGATTATGGAACGCTGAGAATTTGTAACCAGATTCAATACCATCCCATGATTTTCAAAAAATTGACAGATTAAACGGCTACAAGACATGCTAAGGTTCAACCAAAAACTTTAACAGGAGGTGCAGCCAAAGGTAGTGTATCTTTATTTCTGTAAATTTAATTTCTATTCTTTGAATTATCGGGAGTTGATTTTCTCCTAAGGATAGAAGACCTCCCCTAGAGCATTATTCTAGGGGAGAGGACGGCAGACAGTAG
>JAAYYB010000157.1 GCA_012515615.1 Fibrobacter sp. | reverse complement strand
CCTCTGCCCGTGCTGTCCGTGAACTGGAGAAAATGGGCATAGAAGTGATAATGATGACAGGGGATAACCTTCGAACGGCCCGGACAGTCTCTTCAAAACTGGGAATAAAGAATGTTCTTGCAGAAGTACATCCGCAGGACAAGTCTTCCGAAGTCAAAAAACTGCAGAATTTAAAAAAGACGGTTGCATTTGTAGGTGATGGGATAAATGATGCACCAGCACTGGCGCAGTCAGATCTGGGGATAGCGATAGGAAGCGGGACAGATATAGCGCTTGAAAGTGGTGAAATAGTCCTTGTAAAAAGTGATCCGCTTGACACTGTTGCTGCAATTCAGCTCGGAAGAAAGCTGCTGTCCAGAATAAAATGGAATCTTTTCTGGGCTTTTGCATACAATACCGCACTGATTCCTCTGGCTGCCGGTGCTCTTTATCCTTTCTGGGGAATTACTTTCAGGCCTGAGCTTGCGGCTCTTGCAATGGCGTTGAGCTCCGTAACTGTCGTGACATTTTCACTGATGCTTAAAAAGTACACTCCAAAGTCACAAGTCGAAAGTCACAAGTCACAAGTTGCAAGTTAAAAGTCGCAAGGTAAAAGATAGGAGTCAAGAGTTATTAATTGTCTCACAATAGAAGGCATCTGAAAAGGTTGCTTTTCGAGGAAAATTGATTGCTTCCAATGCATACTGTTATAAGACGTTCAACAACTGATTTTTCCGAATATCTTCAAGCCCCAAAGGGGCGAAATTCAATAGCCAGGGGCAGCGCCCCTGGAAAAAAATCAAAAAAGAATCGAAGCCCTGAAAGGGCGCAACAAAGGCTCCGTTCATGCCTCAATCATTATCACGTATCCTTTTTCACCTTGTATTCAGCACTAAAAACCGTGTTCACCTGATTACCAATTAAATTAAAGGTCTGTTGCACCCGGGCTATAGAATTGTGCACCTTTGGTGCGCAGGACCGGAGTAACGGGTAAGATTTGAATCCATTTTGTTTTTAACCCCTGGAAGTTGATCGAAATGAAGCAAATTCTTGACCAATCTGAATGATTGGATTAACCAGTGAAAGGCAACATTCTGATTCTTCACTCTTCACTCTTATCTCTTATCTCTTATCTCTTATCTCTTATCTTGCAACTTGTGACTTGTGACTTGTGACTATTCTTTCCCTTCCCAGATTGATTCAGTGGCAAGATTTCTTTTTTCCTTTTCTGCCTCGATAATGATACTGCTGTCCTGGAATTCTCTGTTTATCTCAAGCATTTTTTCCCATGACCGGAGAACGGTCTCAAGGTAAACCGGTGAAGGCATCTTGCGGTAAATGGCGGTTTGGGTTCTGGCCCTCAGCAGTTGCACCTGTCTGGCAAGAACAGCAGGATCGATAAACTCAGAGGGAATCGAGTCTGCTTTCTTCAGGTTCTCAAGAACATCTGTGAAACGCTGTCTGCCAAAAAGCAGACGCGCTTTGTGGAAATAATACTCACCATCTTCAATTTTCATGTCTGCTATATGCCTCTCTGCAGAATCTTTCTGCAGAGACCTTAACAAAATCATAAGTGCTTTCTTTGATTGAACCGAATCCGTGCTGTTTTCTGCTATTATTTCATCCGCTGCATCTGTACAGGACAACTTTACTGCGGGGGCGGGGAGAGGGACATGCTTACCGGCAATGGCGGAGGATGTGCTCCGGGAATTTTCCGGCTGTTTTTTGGTGGCTTTAGAACCGGACAATGAGGTAACTGAATTTACTATTGTAGCCCACGCAGATTTATGCACTGATCTGGCTGCATCACGGATCTCCTGAGATGCGGAGAAAATTAGTATGCATGCTGAAATCACAATAAGGCTCCAGCTCATGCAGCTTGAATTCATTTTGTTGTGAGTAACTGGTGAAGGAAATAGATGTGGTTCGTTCAGTTTGCGCTGTTTGACAAAGAGAGATATCGTGCTTTCAGGGGAAAGACTTGTAATTTGAGAGTGAATCAGCTCTAATTGCTCTCTGACTGTCTGGGGGTCTGAAGGCCTGTTCTCTTTCTGCAAAGAGATGCAGCTTTCAATAAGTGATGCAAGGGTCCCCGAAGTACCTCTCAGTGCATTTTTTATCTCTCTGTGGACAGATGAGCCGTCTTGATTATCAGACAATAAAGGCTTTTTTCCTGATAACATTTCATAAAGAATACAGCCAAGAGAGAAAAGATCAGACCGTTCATCTGGCGTGCATTCTCCATTCTGTAATTCCGGGGCACTACATGGAGTCGAAGAATCTAAAACTTTAAAGTTAGAAGACCTTGCTGACTGGATCGGTGTCGCCATCCCGGGACCGTTTACTTTCAGCGTGCCTGAATCGGAAAAGACCAGGTTTGAGGTGTTCAGATCGAGGTGAAGAAATCCTCTGAATTCCCTCTCCCCGATAACAATTCTAACTTCGTGCATATATTCAAGAACCTTGCAAATAATAATTCCCGCTGCAGTGCAGACTGCGGCCGGAAGAGGAAAGGACTCAGAGATAAGTTCTGCAGCTGTGAATCCCCAGACCTTTTCTGTTTCTGCAAATTTCAACCCGTTCCACTGTCCCAGACTGTGGACAGTGAAGATGTTTGGATGATTTAACTGGGCTGCGATTCCGAAGTGCTTTTCAAATCTTTCCTGCTCCTCTTTTGACACTCCAGGCTTGAGCATCTTCAGGGCACGGCGGAATCCTGACTGTCGGTTGCTTAATTCGTAAAGGATGTCTGTTGTACTCTGCCGGATTACTCCGGAGATAAAACCAGAGCCGATTGAAACCGGTTTGATTCCATCAGGAAGCAGATCACCCCTGGAGTACTCTGCGGTGCTCTTAATATCAAAAACCTGGGATTTATCCTTTTTCCCCAAACAGTCAAACACCCTTTTTTTCAGGAAATCTCGAAACGAAAACATTCTGCCTCCATCACCTCTTTACATGCTTTATCACTTTGTATTTACCGGGATAAGCTCTTCTCTTTTCCCACTTATAAAAGATTCAAAATCCGTTCCATTTTAGATTTAGAGGTATCATTAGATTAAATCCGCCTCTGAATGACTGAAAAAACTTATTTTTAAACTCTTGAACTTAAAAGGATGTATAAAGATATGATTAAAAAAGTACGTGTCCGATTTGCGCCCTCTCCAACCGGCTATCTTCATGTCGGGGGAGCCAGAAGCGCCCTGTTTAACTTTCTTTTCGCCCGTCACCATGGCGGCACCTTTATTCTGAGGATTGAAGACACCGACAGGAGCCGCTTTGTTGAAGATGCTTTGACAGAGATCTACCAGAGTTTGCGGTGGCTTGGACTTCAGTGGGATGAGGGCCCGGAGGTCGGCGGAAACCATGGACCATATATCCAGTCAGAACGGCTTGATATCTACAAGCAATTCGCTCAGCAGCTCCTGGACAGCGGGAATGCTTACCGATGTTTCTGTACACCTGAAAGGCTTTCTGAATTACGCGCCGAACAGGAGAAGACTAAACAGACTGCCGGTTATGACCGCAGATGCCGTGATCTGTCTTCAGAGGAAAACCAGAGACTTCTTGATGCGGGAACTCCCTACGTGATCAGGTTAAAAATTCCCTCGGGAAGAACCATCTCTTTTAATGACAGTATACGGGGAAAAATTGAATACAGAAGCGACGTTCTTGATGATCTGGTTTTAATTAAATCGGATGGATTTCCCACCTACCATATGGCAAATGTGGTAGATGATCACCTGATGGAGATCACTCATGTGCTTCGTGGCGATGAGTGGATTGCTTCCACACCGCGACATGTACTCCTTTATGAGGCATTCGGTTGGAACCCGCCTGAATTTGCTCATCTGCCCGTAATTCTTGCTCCGGATGGCGGAAAGTTATCAAAAAGGAAAGGTGCCGCATCTGTGATGGACTATAAGCGTGCCGGATATCTTCCCGAAGCACTCTTTAACTTTCTTTCATTTCTGGGGTGGGCCCCGGGGGATGACCGGGAAAAAATGAGCCTCAAAGAACTCATTGAGGCATTCTCGCTTGACCACGTTTCACCAAAGGCTTCTGTGCTCGATGAAAAGAAGCTTGAGTGGATGAACGGCCTTTATATGGCAGAAAAAGATTCCAGTTTACTTGCTGAAGAGCTCATCCCGGCCTGGGTAGAAAAGGGGTTTATCTCTTCAGGCACAAGATCCGATGATCCCTATCTGCTGAAAGTGATTGATCTGCTTAAGGGCAGGTCAAAAAAGGTCACTGAACTTGCGGAAAATGCACTATATTTTTTCAAGGATCCGCAGGTTTATGAGGAAAAAGCAGCCAGAAAATCCTTTACTTCCGATTCCGCAGCAGTTCTGGAAAAAATCAAAGATGCACTTTCAGCCATGGATGATTTTGAACATGATAAAATCGAAACAGTCTACAAGGACATCTCAGAAAAAACCGGATTGCCCTCAGGTAAACTGATTCATCCAACACGCCTGGCTGTAAGTGGTGTCAGCTTCGGCCCCGGCCTCTTTGAGCTTATGTCTGCTCTGGGAAAAGAAACAGTTTTACGGAGAATCGGTAAAGCAATTGAAATTATCATGAATTCTAAAGGACAGGTGGAAGCTGATAATGGATAATACAAACAGCAAAAATTCCGATGAACAGGCCTCAGCACCAACAGCCAACTTTATCAGGGAAATTATAAGGGAAGAAAAAAATGCCGGGAAATGGGAGAAAATAATCACCCGTTTCCCCCCAGAACCAAATGGTTACCTTCATATCGGGCATGCAAAGGCTATCTGTATCGATTTTGGAATGGCAAAAGAGTTCGGAGGCGAATGCAACCTCAGGTTCGATGACACAAATCCGGCTAAAGAAGAGCAGGAGTACATTGATGCAATTCAGAACGATATGCACTGGCTTGGCTTTGACTGGGGAAAACGCACCTTTTTCGCATCTGAATATTTTGATCAGATGTATAAATGGGCCATCGAATTGATAAAAGAAAATAAAGCCTATGTGGATGATCTCAACGCCGATCAGATACGCCAGTACCGGGGCACCCTGACAGAACCGGGGAAAGAGAGCCCGTGGCGCAACAGAACCGTTGAGGAGAATCTTGACCTTTTCGAAAGAATGGAAAAAGGGGAGTTTGAAGAGGGACAGAAGGTGCTGAGGGCCAAAATCGATATGGGTCACCCCAATATCAATATGCGGGATCCGGTAATGTACCGCATTAAGAAAGCCCCGCATCCGCGCACCGGAACCAAGTGGAATATCTACCCCATGTACGACTGGGCACACGGTCTGGAAGATTCAATCGAGAAGGTATCTCATTCATTATGCTCACTGGAGTATGAGGATCATCGGCCGCTTTACGACTGGTTCCTTGACCAGCTCAAAATTCACCACCCAAGACAGATCGAATTCGCCAGGCTGAACCTTACCTATACTGTAATGAGCAAGCGCAAACTTCTGCAGCTTGTGAAAGAGAATGTTGTCAGGGGCTGGGATGATCCCAGAATGCCCACTCTTTCGGGACTGCGCAGGAGAGGGTTTACGCCTGAATCCATAAAAAATTTCTGCGAGCGAATCGGGGTTGCAAAGCGCGACAGTATCGTCGATTATGCCCTTCTTGAACACTGCCTCCGGGAAGATCTTAATAAGCGTGCTATGAGGGTCATGGCTGTATTAAATCCACTCAAAGTCGTAATAGAAAACTACCCTGATGAGCAGACGGAATTCCTTGATGCCGTAAATAATCCCGAAGACCAGTCCGCGGGAAGCAGAAAAGTCCCATTTTCAAAAGTCATTTATATTGAATGGGGCGATTTTTTGGAGGAGCCCCCCAAAAAATTCTTCAGACTCGCTCCGGGCAGGGAAGTAAGACTCAGGTACGCGTATTTTATAACCTGTAAAGAAGTTGTAAAGGATCCTGTTACCGGGGAAATTCTTGAACTGCGCTGCACCTATGACCCCCAGACACGCGGAGGATCTGCTCCTGACGGTCGCTCTCCGAAATCAACGATTCACTGGGTTTCAGAGGCACACGCATTAAACGCTCAGATAAGACTTTATGAAAAGCTCTTTGTAAAAGAGGATCCGGATGATGCCCCGGACGGGAATTTTATGGCCAATCTCAACCCGGATTCCTTGAAAGTGGTTGAAAACTGTAAAGTAGAACAGTCACTCTCTGAGGCCACCCCGGGCGACCGTTTTCAATTTGAGCGTACCGGCTATTTCTGTGTAGACCCGGACTCCAGACCGGGAAAACCGGTATTCAACAGAACTGTCACTCTGAAAGATGAGTGGGCGAAGATTGTGAAAAGAAACGATCAGGGTAGATGAATAATTGGTGCAGGGTAGGGGGTATAGGCTGCTGCCGATACTCTATCTTGACACCACCGGCAACCGATTGTATTTTTAAGTGACTTTTTGCAGCACTACTTGATCTTTGATCATTCTGAATAATTATTTATCTCTAATTATTCATCGTTAATTGGTTTTTCGGGGCTGTAGCTCAGTTGGGAGAGCATCAGGCTGGCAGTCTGAGGGTCGTCGGTTCGAACCCGTCCAGCTCCATAATACTTCACTTATTGCTTTTAAGCAAACGAGTGAAAAAAAGTGCCCTCCAGGCGTTTGCGCTTAGAGGGCTTTTTTTTTTACCACGTCCGGGTTTTCGGATCGAGGTACACCGGATTCGATCATTCACCCGCCTTGTTTAAATGGAAAGATATCTTTCATAAAACCCTCAAATGCATGCCCGGAGACCACAATGATCCTTCGATGTGGATAGAGTACATCCTGCAACATTATAAAGGATGACAATTCTGTTACTGTTGGCGCCGATTGGTTCAAAAGTCATCTTTTGACAATTTTGACATTTTTTCTTCATACAGCGATTTCTAATTTTTACACATTGCCAATAAAATCAAGGCGCTTCCGCTTCCCACTGGGATAACCAACACGATACTGACTGATTATTTCAATCAGTATAACGGTGCTCCCAGCCCTTCTTATGCCGGGACAAGCTGTCCCGGCAGTTTTAATTTCACAAGTAGGCAAAGAATTTATTCTCCCAACAGACGATTCTTCCTGGTCTGGCAATCCGATGGCAATCTGGTTCTCACCGACACACTGGCAAGTCCCTGGAGGAATGTCTGGACTTCCAGGACATCGGGACGCGTTACGACACATTGTATTATGCAACCTGATGGCAACCTGGTCATTTATAATATGAATAATCCCTCCGGCAGCCAGGCTGTCTGGTGCACCGGAACCTGGAGTAATCCCGACGCGAGCCTGAGCGTGGAGGATAACAGCAGGGTTATTATTTACAATAAATACCGCAAAGAGCTCTGGAGCTCAACGAACGATACCGGTATGCGTTTCTAATAAAGCATGGCGGAGCGACTGATCCCGCTCCGCCTATTGTACGTCTCCTGAATTTTCGCCTCGCACCGATAGTGGCTTCCGGTGAAAACTTCAAGTATTTTCAAGGTTTTAAAAGCCGATTTTACTCTGTGACCAGTACCACTTTTGCTTGAGAACTATGGTAACATTCCTTCAAAACGGGCTAGGACTTTTCAATAAGAAAATAAACCTGCTAATAGTCGATGACGATGAAATTATTCGGGAATCCCTGGCTGTAAAAATTTCCTCGTCCCTGTTTAATACCGTTTGTGCGGGTTCTCTAGAAGAGGCATTTGGCGCGATCGGCGAAACTATAACCGGTTGGCATTGCTCAATCGTGGACCTTGACCTGGGAAATGGGGCAAGCGGTCTCGATTTATTCCGCAGGTTTCCCGGTTACCCTTTTACCATAATCTTATCCGGGCTCCGCTCTATGACTCTGGCCTCCGAGGCGATGCACCTGGGTACGTTCTCCGTCATTGACAAGGATCCTTCCGAGGTAGATAGACTCTGCCGTACCGTGCATGAGGCTGCAACGTTAGGTTTTCTGCTTAATGGCCGTCCATCACCTTATCTGGACACGTTTCGCCTGCTGCGGGACCAGCGGATCGATTCCGTCGATGCCTGGGTGGAGCGATTGGGTGTTACACAACGCACGCTGTACCGTATCTGCGAATTTCATCCCCCGCTCACTCCGCATTATGCACTTGCGCTGTACCGCTCGATCCATTTTTTACTCACAAACGCTGAAACCACTGTCGCCCCCAGCTTGGCGATTCCTCCGCGATGTAAGTCTGAGGACCACAATGATCCTTCGATGTGGATAGAGTACATCCTGCAACATTATAAAGGATAACAATTCTGTTATAATAGGCGCAATTGGCAAAATAGCCCTCTTTTGACAATTTTGACATTTTTTCTTCAATGTAGCGATTTTAATTTTTCAATACATCAAAAAGAATTGTTTACTTTCATCACACTAAACAAAAAGGAACCTGTAGATGCGAAGGACTGTGTGGAAATTGGGTCTGTCGGGACTGCTATTGTGTATAGTAATCGGTTGTGAACAGGCATTATCACCTATCACTCCAGCGGAATCACCGGAAGCGGACGGGGTAGAGCGGGTTTCGACCGGGATAAAACTTGAAAACCCCTATTCGGTCGAATCCATGAAGCGGGCTTATGATACACTCGTGGCACGCGGTTCCCTGGCAAAAGGCGTGCTGGCGGCCGATGATTTCCAGCCAACCCATCATTACATTCGGTTCAAGCCGGAAACCATGGAAGAGTACACTGCGCTTAAAAGGAATGCCGATCTGGTTCTATGGGACTATCCGCTGGACTACCGTTTTCCGGAAGGCATGGCAAGTTATTGCGATCCGGCAATTCCTGCAGGAAAACCCAATTATCTATATACCGCGGTTGCGATTGGCAGGGAATTGCCCTCAATTAATTACGAAATTCTTGCTGACCTTATACTCTCACCAGAAGATGGAAGTAACGTGCTGGCCAAAAGCGCAGCGGTTTCGGGCTATTATGACGTGCTCGAACATGAAGCTTTGAGGATTACCGGAAATCTGCCGAAACGAAAACAGGGCCTGGCTAAATCATTATGGCTGCCTTCAGGCAAAATAGAGGTGTGGGACAATGTTTTGGGGAGAAAAGTTCCTGTTGTTAATGTCAATGTCCGCACGCGGAACTGGTTTAAATGGTGGGATGGTTATACAGACATCAATGGCAACTTTTCCTGTCCGAAAGATTATAATGGCGATATCTCCTACAGTCTGCGTTGGCAGTATCCCGATAACCGGTTCGATATCAGAGATGGCAGAGCCGGTCAAGCATTTTATAACGGGCCCAGTCAAAGCACAAGCAGCTGGAGAGTCGTATTCAACTCGGGATTGAACTGGTATTGGGCTAATATCTTCAAGGCCGGCGCTTTTTATGTCGGACAAGAGCCGTATGGGCTGAACGATATTCCATTCAATCTAATCTCAATTATGGCTTTGGATGAAAAAGCCATACCTACAGAACAAGCATTGTATTCTACGGGGAATGAAAATGTTACAATCAGGAGATATAATTTGGATGGGGATACACTGAATTCTTATGACCTGTTTATGAACACTACACATGAACTCGGCCATGCGCATCATGACCATATTTATGATGGCTTATTATTTGGCGCAAGTGTCGATTTAAACTATGCGCAGGCATGGGCGTATGCAATAGGTTACTTTATGACAACAGCGGCGTATCCTAACGTGTCCCATGGTTACGAAGTAACAATGCAGGGTTGGGAATTTGGCGTTCAACACAGATTGCCGTTAATGATTGATATGGTCGATATCTTTAATCAACGGTCAGAAGACAGTGATAATTTACAGGATTTCATATCCGGGTATACCGTGCGTCAGCTCGAGACTATCGTCTCGCAAAAAGACTGTAAGACTATCTACGATTTTGCCAATAAAATAAGGGCGCTTCCGCTTCCCACTGGGATGACTAACACGATTCTGAACGATTATTTTAATCAGTATTACAATATCTCCAGCCCGTCTTATGCCGAAACAAAACGTTCCGGCGGATTTAATTTCACAAAAGGGCAAAAAATCTATTCTCCCAACAAACGATTCTTCCTGGTCTGGAAATCCGACGGCAATCTGGTTCTCACCGACACAAAATCAAGTCCATGGAGAAATGTCTGGACTTCCAAGACGTCCGGACGCGTTACGACGCACTGTATTATGCAGCCTGACGGCAACCTGGTCATTTACAATATGAATAATCCTTCCGGCAGCCAGGCTGTCTGGTGCACCGGAACCTGGAATAATCCCGACGCTGGCCTGAGCGTGGTAGACAACGGCAGGGTTGTTATTTACAACAAATACCGCAAAGAACGCTGGAGCTCAACGAACGATACCGGTATGCGTTTCTAACAAAGTATGGCGGAGCGACTGACCTCGCTTCGCCTATAGTGCAAACTTCTGATTTGTCGCTTCACACTGATAGTGGCTTCCGGTGGAAACTTCAAGTATTTTCGATCCTTTTAACGCCGGTTTATACTTTTTGACACCAGTACCACTTTGTTTGAAAACTATGGCAACATTCCTCCAAAACGGGCTGACTTTTTTCGAAAAGAAAATCAATCTGCTAATTGTCGATGATGATGCAATCGTGCGTGATTCGCTCTCCGGCATTTTCGTTTCGCCGCTTTTTAACATATCGACCACCTCTTCATGGGCTCAAGCCTGTGATACAATCGAAAAAAGTCAAGGACCCTGGCATTGCTGGATCGTGGATATCGACCTGGGGAAGGGCCAATGCGGGCTGGATCTTCTGTCCCGCTATCCAGAATTTAAGTACACTATCGTCCTTTCCGGTTTAGGACGTATGTCGCTTGCCGCCGAAGCCATACGGCTTGGTGCCGCGATGGTGTTCGACAAGGATCCCTTATCCATCGAACCCCTGCACGACAAGGTCTGCAAGACTGCTGCGCTCGGGTTTTTGTTGAACGGAAAGCGATGTGCTCACATCGAATTGTTTCAGATCTTGTTCGACGAGACGATTACAACCATCGAGGAGTGGGCCCGTCGCGGATGTATCGAACTGCGTAAACTTCACCGAATATGCGAACTGTATCCACCGCTTACACCGAATTACGCACTGGCCCTCTACAGGGCAGTGTACTGCCTTTTGCGGAATCCT
>JAAYYB010000156.1 GCA_012515615.1 Fibrobacter sp. | reverse complement strand
TCCAAATGCCCGGTTGCAAAGTCCCTCTCCGGTAGGGGTGCCAATAGGCAGGGTGAGGTTAATAAAACCAACAAACGGCAAAATCATTAATTTTAAGCGTCTTTGTCTTAAAAACTACAATAAATTTTAATTTACCTACAGTTCGCCTGTGCGGCCGCAAAGGCGTTTGCAAATGTGATAACCATACCTGCCTCCACAGCCAGTGGACAACAAGGGGTGATAGCGAAAGACCGGCGTCTTCGACGGGCTGGAGCAAAAGAGGGGGCACCCTCTTCCAGAAACTCCTGATTCTAAAGAATTCTTGTGTCGTTTGTAAAACGACAAGTGAAGACTGGCGGACAAGAGCTGACAGGCGGGTTGGCTTTGCACCCGCCTGCGGTCAGTGCCCTGGCCGGAACGTCAATTTTGGGCTGGCGCTGGTGGATGTTTTTGGCAGGTGTTTCTTCGTTATTAGCGCGCCTATTTACATTGTTTGGTCATTTCGAAATTCTTTCATAGTGACACGTAAGAAGCTCGCTTCCGGGGCCTTCTCTTAAATGCAATCCATTTCCGTTGCAATATTTAAATTCATTGCAGTCTGAGCATTTTGAAGTTTTTGCCCAATTGCGATTCCTCATTTGCCCATAGCGATCATTCCAACATTCAATAAAATCATCTTTATAAATATTCCCCTGAATGAAATCACCTCTTAAACTCGGGCAGGCAGAAATACTACCGTCTGCAAGTACGGATGCAACCGTTATTCCTGCACGACAGAAAAAGAATCCATCCCGAACCTTTCCTTCATAATTTCCAAGAAAACCTTCGCAACCATAGCTTGCTTCAATTGTTTTCTGATTGCGGCAATAAGCTATGAAATCCAACATTTGACTGAAATCCGCATTGTCAAGTTCCAAATCTTCATGTTTTTTCGCACGGCCTTTGGGAAATATCGTAAATATTCGCCATTTCCTGACTCCCGCTTCCAGAAGAAGATTCTTAATGCTTTCAAGCTCTAATAAGTTTCTTTTGTTTACACATGTCACAACATCAAATACAATACTTTTATTTGTAGCACATAGTTTTATTGCCTGCATAGCTTTCTGGAACGAATCATTTCTTCCTCTTAACCAATTGTGTGATTCTTGCAACCCATCAAGGCTGATTGTTATTGACCTCAGACCTGAATTGCATAAGGAAGATAGCCGATTGGCTGTCATCAAATATCCATTTGATACTATTCCCCATGGGAAACCACGAGTATAAATTTGTTGTCCACAATCTTCTAAATCTTTTCGAACGAGTGGCTCTCCACCGGTTATTGCAATCATAACTTTGTTGGGGTTATACTCCTTCATAACTTTATCAAGAACTTTCAAAAAGTCCCGGATCGGCATATCTGGCGTTTTTGAATCTCGAGTGCAATCAGAGCCGCAATGGATACAATTCAGATTGCATCTCAGAGTACATTCCCAAAACAAATAGTTTAGCTCATGCATCCTTGTTTGGATTGCACGATATGCCCGGAATACTTCCAATCCTATTTTTGTCTTTATTGAAAATGAATTCATACCATCACTCTTGTCTGTCAACCTTTAAGTCAACATTCTTTTCAGCATGTCCCTGGTACCAATTGCCATCTGATTCCTTTAATTCACTTTTGGAAATAGAAATGACTGTGTCCCTGGCAATAAATGAACCATTCTCTGTTGAATCAACGTCTTTTACCTTCAACTCCCATGTGCTATCCCAGGGAGCACCTGAAAATTGCAGCGAGTACCTGCCGAGAGAATCCGTTTTTGTCGAATCAATAGTTCCTGACGTATTCATTGTGTCTCTGATAGATACCAACAATCCATTAATTGGCATATTCTGGTCAGAAGAAAAGACGGTACCAGTAACTTTGTAATCTGCGTGTGGCATTCCATATTCTGGGGCGGGGCCATACATGCAACCACCAAAATTACAGAATATTCCTAATATGGCGGTAATTGGTAGGCAAAGCATTTTCAAAATGAGAAATGTAGTCTTTCTGAAACCTTTTCTAATACTCATTGGAATTATCCCCTTTAGTATTGAATTGAATTCTTCTTCATTTTATGACACTCTTGGGCGCGCTCTTCGCTCATCGTTCGATCCGTGGGGGCGGATGAAAAAGGCGGTCGGGGCATTAGAGGCATGCCCCAAACCCGCTGAACCGGCACTTGATTAGTAACGGGAGACCAGATGTTTTTCGGTTTTCTTTTCTGATTTAACAACCACCAGATAAACCCCTGCGCCGTCAACAGGGACCGATGCAGAACCAATACACCCTGACAAATTCGCAACAAGACGCCCGTCGGCCCGGAATACCGACACGGCAAACCCCGCCTTACTCTCATTTGATCCGACAGACAGCATGCCTCCGGCATTACGGACAGTAAACCTGTTCTTAAGTGCCACATTCCCCCTGGCGGCGGCAGCCTTACGCACCATGGTCGCGCCCGGAGGCGTCAACCGGTACAGTTTACTCTGATGCGGAGCCAGTGTGACTTTGTAGCTGTTTGAGAAAACACCGATATCTTTCTTTTCCCAAAGATCCCTCAGCGTGTCATCAGGTGCAGTCACCCCCAGGTCGCTGAAATTGATAGTGACATCTGCAGGCGCCTCATTGCGGTTGAATACCGCCACATAGCGAATGGGACTGTCCGGAACTTCTGCCATCCAGACCGGCGTCTTTCCGGTCACTATCGGCTTGTTTCCGGTACTGTTCTGATTGACCGCCAGCACCTCGCTGTTCTGCATCAGTTTCAGTTCGTCGGCATTGCTGTCAACGAGTTTTCCTCCCCAGATAAGCGGTGAACGCATGATTGCAAACAGGGTCATCAGGGTGTACTGCTCGTCTCTGGTGAATTTGGATTTTCCGCTGTAGAGTGTTCCGATCGGAATCATGTCGCCATCCGGCCAATGGCCCGGACCTGCATACTTATACCATTCCTCCGCACGATCGAATTCCTCGTCGAGCGATTCCCACTTGTCCCAGAAATCATTGACAATTCGCCACTGGTTGGCGTATTTGCTGATATCAAAGTTCGCATTTGGAAGAGGTGTGGGTCCCGGTGAAGTGCTGAACACCATCTCACGACCGCAGCTGTCAATCGCCTTCCGATATCCCTTGATCTCTTCCGGGTGAGCATAAACAGCCCAGGGCTGTACCATGTCGTCAATCTTGACATAATCGACACCCCACTCCGCATACTGTTCGAACAATGAATGCAGGTAGATCTGAGCCCCCGGGTGACTCATGTTGAGCGCCCACATAACATTGAGCCAGCCGCAGGGATCGGTTTTTGTATGGATATCCGATACTTTGTAAGTCGTACCCAGTACTGTGGGATTCTCACGTGCCACCGCCTGCCTGGGAACTCCCCTCATCAGGTGAAGTCCGAACTTGAGTCCCCTGGAATGCACATAATCCGCAAGAGGTTTTAGCCCCTTTCCGTCAACCGACGACGGGAATTTTTTCGGATCGGGCTGAACCCTTCCGTTCTCGTCGTAAACCAGCGCAGGATTGAAATTGGCATCCTGCTTGTAATTCCAGAAATCTGTCGAAGTGCTGTACCAGAGGTAATCGACACAGACATACTCCCAGCCGTACTCAAGCAGATTTTCCGCCATGTAATCGGCGACATCCTTCACCTGCTGCTCGTTTACAAGACCGTTGTACATGTCAAAACTGTTCCACCCCATGGGGGGCGTTTGTGATACCGCGGCATGAGTATCCGGTGAGCGGAAAAACAACAGCACCGCCATAATGAGACCGCATATAAGCTGCAATTCCGTTCTGCGATGTCGATACGAATTCATCTGACTCCTCCTGTAATAATTGTTAACACAGTCTTCCTGCCCAGTTGTCCCCCACTCATAGCTTATCCTTCATCCTTTTATCATGGTATGTAATTCCAATCTTCCAGGGTGAGGTCATCGACAGTAATCCCATTGCTTGCAGGGGTTCCATTTCCGGAGATTTTCCATCTGAAAGCCTGTGCTTGATTACGATAGTAAGCGACTATACCGCCATATCCTTTCTGCCTCAATTCACCCGGGGCACCTGTACTAGGGTCGCTGGGATATACATAATTTTTGATTTCAAAAGATTGCCAGGATGTAGTCAGAGTTATGTCTTTCCCGTAAAAATCACCGTTTGCAACTTGAGGTGTCAAAACCTGGAATCGCACATTGACTGTGCCGGAATTACATTTCGCCCGGAAGCGAATCTTTGTAGCGGCACTGAGATTCTTATAGGAGCCATCCGGTGCAAGTCTGGTCTCCAGAAAAACATGAGGCTCAAGAGCATTTCCATTAAGGTCAAGAACATCATTACCCAGTGTATAGCTTATTGAAGCTCCTCCTGTGCTAGAAAACCCACTTGATGAGGTGTGATGGTAATCGTAATAATATGTGACAGGATCCATATCAAAAATACTCAGAGTTGAGTTCCCGCCCACAGGTTCATCTGATGCTGCACGCCAGTCGAATCCCAGAATGTTCTTGTTTGTTTCCAGATCACAGTTATCGATCAGTACAAGGTTTGCGGTATCGCAATTCACATTCAGAATCGGGACGTAACCGACCCCTGAAGTATCGGTTTCTGTAGTATCAACAGTACATCTTGCGGCAACCTTGTACTGGTAAATGCCAAAAGAGTTCTGGACCTGGGTAATTGTGTTTATAGAAGACCAGTTGGTCTGAGATCCATTCGGAAGGAAAAACTTGTACTTTACAGGATGAGTTTCTATGTCGGATTCACATACTACAGTTGGAATTGTGACTGTAAAGTTCTCTCCAGGAACTCCTCTTGAATCAAACTCCAGAAAACCGGTTATATTTACTGAATGACTTACAATGACACTTATTTTCAATTCTGATGTATCGGAATTCCATGGATCTGAAACAATGATTCGAATGGTTCCATCAGCCAAAGCTTTCCATGTAAAAATCGGTCCGTTCTGATTTACAATGGTAATCCCTTCTGAAGGCGTATACTCCCAGGTTAACGAGTCATTTTCATAATTGTAAAATTTAACTGTATCAGTGTGGGAAGTATTATAGTATGCAGTATCATAAATGGTTTTATAAACTAAATTAGGAGCACCATTAGCATAAACCCAGATTGCCCAGGAGATTTCATCATATTGACCTGCTTTATCTGTTACCCTGATCTTTATATGAGTAGAATCGCTCACACTTTCATCAGAAGGACCAGGAGTCCAGGTCACCAGCCCTGAGGTAGGATTTACAGAAGCAGGACCATCAACAACAAAATAGGTCAACTCATCACCTGCATCATTGTCTTCTGCTTCAAGTAACTCCTCATAAATTACACCCCACACAGCACTGGTCTCCAGATTTTCCATCATGGTTGTGAAATTGGGAGGTGTGTTGACAGCAATCTCCCAGGAGAGTGTGTCATATGCGCCCTGCGGGTCAGAAACTTTTATTGTTACCGTAAAATTGTCACCCTGCAAAGCAGTTTCAGGTGTCCAGGTAATTATCCCTGAAGACGGGTCGATAGTCAGACCTGATGGTCCTGTTTTTACTGTGAATGTCAACTCACTCCCGTTCTGATCAGATGCCTCTACTGTATCTACATACTGCTCTTCTGCGATTGCTGTTTTTTTCATGTCCCCGATCTGTGAGGAAATCTCAGGGGCTATGTTGGGAATGAGTACATCAATAAACCATTGGATAGTGTCAAAAGCACCGGCAGGATCTGATACTTTTATTGTTACAGCAACATTTTGGCCCTTCAATGAAGTATCAGGTGTCCAGATTATTACCCCTGAAGACGGGTCGATAATCAGACCGGATGGCCCGGTTTTTACTGAGAATGTCAATGCATCCTCGTCCTGATCAGATGCTTCTACGGTATCTTTATACAGCTCTCCTGCAACTACTGTTTCTTTCATATCCCCGATCTGTGAGGAAATCTCCGGGGCTATGTTGGGAACGAGTATATCTATGGACCATTTGACAGTGTCAAAAGCACTGGCAGGATCTGATACTTTTATTGTTACCGCAACATTTTCGCCCTTCAATGAAGTATCTGGTGTCCAGGTTATTATCCCGGTAGATGAGCCGATAGTCAGACCGGATGGCCCGGCTTGTACTGAGAATGTCAATGCATCTTCGTTCTGATCAGATGCTTCTACGGTGTCTTTATACAGCTCTCCTGCAACTACTGTGTTTT
This sequence comes from Fibrobacter sp., assembly GCA_012515615.1. Taxonomy (GTDB): domain Bacteria; phylum Fibrobacterota; class Chitinivibrionia; order Chitinivibrionales; family Chitinispirillaceae; genus JAAYIG01. The sequence goes on along the minus strand of JAAYYB010000156.1, from coordinate 30,122 downwards.
TCATGTCCGCGGCCTGCGAAGAAATCTCGGGGGCTATGTTTGCAGTAAGAACATCAATGGACCATTTGACAGTGTCAAAAGCACCGGCAGGATCTGATACTTTTATTGTTACCGTAACATTGTCACCCTGCAATGAAGTATCAGGTGTCCAGGTTATTATTCCTGAAGACGGATCGATAGTCAGACCTGATGGCCCTGCATTTACTGAGAATGTCAATGCATCTTCGTCCTGATCAGATGCTTCTACGGTGTCTTTATACAGCTCCCCTGCAACTACTGTTTCTTTCATGTCCCCGATCTGTGAGGAAATCTCAGGGGCTATGTTTGCAGTGAGGACATCTATGGACCATTTGACAGTGTCAAAAGCACCGGCGGGATCTGATACTTTTATTGTTACCGCAACAGTTTCGCCATGCAATGAAGTATCAGGTGTCCAGGTTATTATCCCTGTAGATGAGCCGATAGTCAGACCTGATGGCCCTGCTTTTACTGTGAATGTCAATTCATCCTCGTTCTGATCAGATGCTTCTACTGTGTCTTTATAAAGCTCACCTGCAACTACTGCTTTTTTCATGTCCGTGGCCTGCGAAGAAATCTCGGGGGCTATGTTTGCAGTAAGAACATCAATGGACCATTTGACAGTGTCAGAAGCACCGGCAGGATCTGATACTTTTATGGCCACCTCTACAGTATGACCTTTGCTGGAACTGTCCGGTTCCCACTTGAATTTACCTGTCGATTCAAAAGTTATCGACTGCCCGGAAATGCAGCTGAAAGTCAGAGAATCACCATCTTTATCAGTGACACTGAGAGAATCTTCATACAGATTTCCGTATGTCACAGAGTTTTTCAGTGATGTCGGCTTTGTATTGATTACGGGTGCTGCGTTGCCGTCAACCGTAATCTTCCAGGAAATAGTATCCGATAGACTATCGGGATCCAAGACTCTGATGCTTACCTCGATAAGGGTATCAGAATATACCCCCGGCACTTCCCAGTTGACCATGCAGATGGTATCACTTGTTTTATTTATGATAACCGGTCCGGATATCTTTTTAAATATCAAGCTGTCGCCGCGATCCTGAGCTTCAAGAGTAACACTGTAAGAACTTCCAGCTTCAGCATTACGGGTTATATCAAGGGTATCTGTCATGAATTTCGGTGGAACTTTCTTCTCTGAAACATCAATGGACCAGGAAATTGAATCCGATGCACTGTCTGGATCGTAGACTTTGATTTTTACCTGAACTGTTGTATCAGGAAGGGCATCCGGCACTGCCCAGATGATTGCTCCTGAAGAGTTTATTTTAAAGAGAAGCGGCCCGGATACGACCTTGTATAATATCTCTTCTGATTCTTTATCGCTGGCATCTATTGTATCTTTGTATACCTTTCCGGCTGTAATGCTGTCTTTCAAATCTTTTAACTGGGTGTTGATTGTAGGAGGAGCGTTCGGTTTCTTTATAAAAATACCCCACGTAAGGGTATCGATTTCTCCTTCGGGATCAGAAACTTTGATTTTAACCTGAACAGTGGTATCCCAGAGAGAATCGGGAACATCCCAGGTAATAACTCCATTAGAGTCAATTTCCATTAAACCGGGACCTTTAATCCTGGTAAATTCCCTGCTGTTGTCATCATCCTCAACAAGTAGTGTGTCTTTGTAAACGATACCTGCTGCAATTGTATCTATAAGATCCTCAGGTTCGGTTATGAACCTGGGAGCGGAATTGGTCGCCTTTACAGTAATGGTCCAGCTAATTGATAGAGTGTCACTCTTATAGACAGCAGATACTTTCACTGTGCTGCCTCCGGTAGCATCCGGAGTCCAGCTTACAGCTCCTGAAAGCGAATCGAGATGAAGGTTATCCGGACCCTCTTTCAGATAGAACTTTGCACCGGGCAGATTACAGAGAATTGTGTCCATGTATTCGGTACCGACTTTGGCGCTGTCTTTCAGGTCTGAAATTTTTGTCAAAAGATTGAAATGATCCCTCACCTGAATCTGCCATTCAATCCTGTCCTGTGCCCCGGAATCATCTTCTGCAATGATGACTACGGTAAAGAGACCCAGTGTGTCCGGCAACCATGTGACTCTTCCGGAACTGGTATTAAGCTTCATGTCCTGTGGAGCATTCTCTTTACTGAATGTAATCGAATCGCCGTCAGCATCTGTGGCGGCCAGGGTTCTGGAATAGCTGTTTTCGATCTCAACTGTGTCCGGGCCGGAGATTTGAGTTGTAAACTGCGGGGGTGTATTCTTCTCAGGGCCTGCAGTGTCCATTACAAGAACATTCCAGTTATACCTGGCACTGTCTCCGTAGCGGTCAAAAACTGTTATGAAGAATTTGTTTATTCCGGTATCCGATTTACTGAAATTCCATCTCAGGGTATCTTTGATGAGTTCAAGCTTATTACTGAATGAAAGCCTTACCGAGTCACCGGAATCAGGATCAGTTGCCTTAACAGGGGCCCGGTATAAATTACCAAGCTTTACCTTTTGAGAATCAAGGGGAACAGTCGAGAATTCAGGTTTATGGTTTACTTTCAGGGATAAGTTTTCTATGTCTGTAAAAATGACAGAAATCCCGACTTCATTAAAGGAAAAAATCCTGTAGTCATAAAAGAGCGAATCTGATATGCTGGTGTCAACATAGCTGAGGCCACTTACCGTGTCGATTTCCTCGAATGATGACTTTCCGTGAACACTCCTGTAAATTATATATCCGGCTTCATTATTTGAAACGTCTGACCAGCTGATCATAAGCGAAAATGTTGACGATAATGATTGGGGGTTTTCAGGCGGGACCGGTGTCACCTCTGAGGCCTCGATCTGAACAGTAAAGGATTTACCGGAGATCGCATCGCAGATCTGTTCCCCTGAATAGAGCACCCGCCCATCACTTGTTAATCCTTCCAGCATAATTGTTATTGTCAGCCCGGACCTGACAAAACCTAATGTACCCTCATTGCGGGAGAACGGGAAAGTTTTTATTAGAGGCTCACTGAGACCAGGTGAGGTAATTGTTATGCGGACCGAATCAACAGCTATCGGTGCAGCAAAGACTTCTCCTGTCTTCCACATCACAACCGGCCTGATCTCTGTCATTTGCGGTGATGATGGATTGGAACTCCCTGAGAAGCATGTCAACAGAAAAGACGCCAGAATAACCAGCCATAAGAGATTTCTTTTTACTGATTCCATTTTACTTTCACCTCTGTTAAGTCCTCGTCTTCTCTACCCCTGTCGTCTCTGCCCAATATTATTGCCACCGGAATCGCAACTGCTGCAACACCCACTGCTGCAGCGGCTATTATCCATCCTTTTTTACCACCTTTATTCTTCTGAACAACAGCCTTCTCTTCACTTTTTGCCGCATTGGCCAGACCTATCTTTTGTGCGATCGAGGGGATGATCTTTGTCATCAGGTCATCTCTGCTTCCCTTGAAGAACTCATTAACATCTATCACAACTTTACCTGTTTTTACTTCTACCATCCGGACGCTTACTGCATAAGTTTTTCCTACAAGTCCAATATTTCCCAAACCGATCAATTCAACACCGAGCAACTGACCCATCTCCAGAGCGCATGAAGATTCGTTGCAAATTCCTGACTTCTGGAATCCCTGCTCTTTAAGTATCTCATCCATTTTTGAACGCTCAAGCACCTGAAAAGTTCCTGTTTTTCCAAGGTTTGAAATCAGCACATCTGTCATAACGGAAACCTCCTGTGGAGTGATCCCATTAGCAGATAGAGTATTGATAGCGATGTTTTTCTTTTGTGCCCCTGATGCGCTAATTAAAGACACCGCGCACAAAAGAACCAGTCAGCATGAACATAAAGTTCTCATAGGGGATTCCTTCTAACCTAAAAATCGCAGTTGGATGAGGCAAAAAATCGTAATCTGTTGAGCGCTAAAGCTTTCAGGCATCTTGATCTTATCACCTTGTCGATAAGACCTGCGATGCCTTCAAGCCTTATCATCTCAACATCTTACGGTTTTTTGTTCTCCCCAACTGCGACTTTCAGGTTTAAACAGTTGTATTCTCTTCTGAGGAACTGTTTAGAAAAAATGATTCTTTAGTATATATCATCAAGGTATTACTAACAAGAATAACTTACATATACATTACCATAATATAGTTATACAGTTTAATTTAGAATAATAATATCGGTACTGATAATCTACTGTGATAGTGGTCACAAAGCTGATTTTTACTTTTCATTATACAATGGACAGGTTTTCATTTCGGAATCGACATCGGCATTAAAAAGCATACTAATTGAGGATCGACCCTGATTCCAATGCCCCAGCAACCTAAAAACCATTATCAGAGAAAAAAACATTATATTATTATTATGCAGGTTATGCGATTAAATAAAGTTTTATGCTCCTACTTATGCATCCGGGAAGAGACGAAGTGCTTTTAGGCCTGAACCGGGCACATAAGCCAGTATAAGCTTGAGTAACCTGTGATTAAATTTTTTCAACACTTGAAAGGGGAGTTTAAAGCATGGAAAAAATCAGATTTCTGTTAATTGGAATCATGTTCACCCTGACAGTCAGTTTTGCACAAGATGTGAAATTTCCATACACAGGCGCTATAAAATATCCAAACGGGTATATGCCGACAACTTTAACAGAAGAAACTTTCCAGAGCTGGTATCAGAAATACAAAAGTGGCAAATTGCTTGCAAGTTGTAATGACGGCATAAGAACTACCTGTATCGGTGAGGATGGAGAGGGCGTAACAAAAGTAGAATCAATGGGTTGGGCGACAATAATCGCTGCCTATATGAATGATAAAGAAACCTATGATAAATTAATCAAATATTATAACAGCAAGAAGCAGAGCCATGGAATGATGGCCTGGAAAGCTAATTGTGGTGGGATTCAGGATGGCGGCAGTGCCTCTGATGGTGATCTGGATGTAGCTTTTGCATCAGTAGTTGCAGCTTGGCAGTGGGGAGGACAGTATGTCGATGACGCAAAGAACATAATTAAAATCGTTAAAAAGCTCATAACCAACTGCAATGGAACATCGGTAATTGTTGGCGGCTATGGTGGTAACAGTCCATACGGCGGATGCACCGAGACCGACATTTCATATTATACACCGGCATTTTTCAGAGAAATTGCCAAATTCAGTGGTGACGATGCATGGAATAAGCTCGCAGATGATACCTATAAAGTTTTAGAATCAAACGCCAACGCAACCACCGGACTTGTACCTGACTGGCACAGATATAACGGTGGAGCTCCTACCGGAGGTCGCAATCACACTTACAGATACGATGCCTGCCGGGTACCATGGCGCATTGCAATCGACTATCTCTGGAACGGGAATGAAAAAGCAAAGGCCTGGTGCACGAAAATAAGTAATTGGGCAAATAAAATCGGCCCGGCAAATATTAAAGATGGATATAACCTTGACGGCTCACCTACCGGTCAATATCATAATTTATCATTTGTTGGTGGATTTGCCGGTGCATCGATGTGTAACAGTCAGGAAATCGCCGATGCATTTGGTAAAGAGATGACCAAATTGGGGTTTGATGGAGGATTCTGGTATCATGGTTTTTTAGGTACTATTTATGCATTAACCATAACCGGTCACATGTGGAACCCGGATCTCTTAACTCCCTCATCAACTATTCAAAACAACCCGGAATTATCAGCTTTCATGACCGTTACAAACACTACCAACGGAAAATTGAATATCAGTGGAATCAGGAATGCAAAAAGCGTTTTACTTACAACTCTTAACGGGCTTCAGGTAAAACAAACCAGTCTGATCGCAGATGGAAAAACTACACTGGATATCTCCTCGGTTAAAAAAGGTTGTTATATCATTTCTGTACGGGGGAGTAAGGGGAAATTGCAGAAGGGACAAATAGTTTTCGTTAATTAGTTATACGGCTGTAGTCTGTATAAATCAGGTATCTGATTGTTCCGGGGCAGAGTAACAGATTCAAAAGAGCTGTTTCTCTGCTCTTTTTTGTCCAGCCGGTCGGTCGTTCATAATCCCCAAAAAACCTTATTGTCATACCTTATTTCATGAGATATCATAAACAAATTACTCACCAGAAAGTCGGATATACGTTTTCCCGACTCTTATTCACTGTGATCCAAATCACAGATTTTTCACTTGACTCAATTTATATTATAATGACTAACATGTGCGTGAAAATTTCAGAGGGGAAAAAGTTGGAAAATTCGTTCTGTCATAACAGCAAAATTATTGACCTGAAACATTATAATATTTTGAAAATCAATCTCCTGGAATCTGCCTTCCTCATTCTTTTTTTTGCTTTGAGCGTTTTTTCCGAGAAAACCAGTATAGCCGTAACTGATCTTGAGGGTACTCTGGAGAAGAAGGAACTTGCGACTCTGACCGATCGCCTGGTGTCGCAACTGGCCCGCACCGACAAATATGTGGTTCTTGAACGTAACCAGATGGCTCAGATTCTCAAGGAACAGGGTTTTCAGCAGACCGGATGCACATCTACGGAGTGTGCAGTGGAGGCCGGGCAGCTTCTGGGGGTTCAATCGATGGTTGCTGGAAATATCGGCCGGCTGGGAAAGATCTATTCGATAAGCCTACGTATGATTGACGTGAAGACCGGCCGCATTACAGCAAGCGCCAACGTAGACATTGACGGTTCCATAGAGGATGTGCTCAAACGGGGAATTCCCCAGATAGTCACGCGCCTTGTTTCACCTGATGCTGCTCAGGGCATCTCAAAATCGAATTTGAGGAAGGCCGGCGGGATCAGTTCTATAGTGCTGGGTAGCGCCGCCGCGGGCTCAGCGGTTTACTTTCTGGTTCAAAAAAACAGATACCACAATGAGTATAGGTCTCAAAAAGATAAATCGGACATGGATCTGTGGTTTGGCAAAGAAAAGACCGCTTATTATGCATTTTTGGGTTCAGCGATAGGAGCCGGAATAACGGTACCTGTAAGTTTTTTACTTTTAAGAAACCGGGGTAAGAATAAAAAACCTGATAATACAAAACCCTTATCATTTAACGTGCAAGGGTTTCCGGCAGGATTGCTGGTTACAGTTGACTTCTAAACTGTTTAATTGTTTTTAACAAAAGGGCCTGTACTGTGAGAAAAAGATTATTATTATGGCTTCTGTGTCTCTCTTTTAGCCTTGGGGCGCAAAGTTATTCGGAAGATTGGAGTATTGCCAGAGCTATTTTAGACAGTCTGGGATTAACAGCGCTCAATGTGGAAAACGTTACCGACAGCCTGAACGGGCGCATAGTATCGCTTAAGCTTCCGAAAAAAAATCTGGTTTCCATTCCTTCACAGATCGGATCGCTTACCGCCCTTAAAAATATCGATTTGTCGAATAATTTTATCTCATCACTTCCCTCCAGTATCTGCGGACTTACCAACCTGCAGTCACTTAAAATTCAAAACAACCGCCTCCAAAGTCTTCCCGCGGGGATAACCGCTTTAAAAAGAATCAATTACATGGATCTAACCTATAATTATCTCTGCGATCTTCCTGATTCGGTTATACAATGGTTGGAAAAATATTCCTATGTAAATCCGAATTCTAACCCCCAGTTCATCTATAGTCACCTTAGCTGGTATACCACTCAGCTTTGCGCCGATGCGGCCGACACACTGGTTGTAAGGGAGATTCTTGACACTAATGGACTTACGGATGTGCCGGTAAGCGCATGTGTCATGGGATGCGCCAACGGAAGGATTACAGCACTTGATTTTTATTATACCTATTATATAAACTATTCTCTATACGCCGATAAGAAACGGATAAAAATCCTTCCGGAGTGCATAGGAAAGCTTGATGCACTTGTTTCAATAACCGCCCAATACGATTCAATACTCAAATTGCCCGATTCACTCTGTCTGTTAACGAACCTGCGCGTAATCGATATCCCCAAAAGCAAGATCAGAGAGCTTCCGGAAAATTTCGGAAATCTTACCCGGCTCAGGAAATTGAATTTAAACGGAAACCAGATCACTGATCTTCCCCCTTAAATTACCAATATCAATTCTTTAGAAACCTGCGCGCTTGATAATAATTGTATCTGTGACCTTAGCGGCGCGGTTTTAATCTGGGCCAATGAAAATGATCCGGACTGGAATTCCGGGCAGTTCTGCCCGGAATCAGAGGATTATTCCAGTGTACGATCGTTTCTGGATTTAAACGGGTATGAGGACATAGGAGTGAAAGCCGTATCAAGTGTGACGGATTCCCGGGTAACTTCACTTAATTTAAGAAATTTGACAATCAGCAGCTATTCACCTTTACGCAATTTAATCAGGCTTAACGATCTTTCAATTATTGACTGTGATTTAGCACCTCTTCCCGACTGGATTGGCGAATTTGATCTTGTAAATTTGAATCTCAGCGGGTCCAATCTGGACAGCATCCCCTCCAGTATCGGGACTCTTTACAACCTCAAAAGTTTATATCTGGAAGACAATAACCTTCAAAAGCTTCCGGATCTGCATCATCTTTCAAAGCTAATTTACTTGACTGCCCATAGTAACCGGCTGACAGATCTGCCCGACAGCATGTATTTGATGAAAAATGAAGAACTTACTACTAACTTCTGGAATAATAGAATCTGTACCCTTTCCGATTCAAACAGTGTATGGGCAGATGAGCATTCACCCAACCTATTGTATAACCAGGTATGTATTTCTGTCCCCAACGATACAGTCGTGGTCAGAGAGATACTTGAGGCAAACAATCTGGAGCTTGAGATCAGGGCCGATGCCAACTGGATTTACTTCTTTAACGGAAGGGTACAGCAACTGTATCTAAACAACTATGAAGTTAAAACAATTCCAGCATCGATCGGTCAATTGGACGAACTGTATATTCTTGAGCTTAATAATTGCAAACTGGACTCGCTTCCCTCATCGATATGCGATCTGGATCAATTATTGACACTAAGACTGGAAAACTGTCAGATTTCAACGCTACCAGATTCTATTGTCAAATTGACAAATGTTCTGAATCTGGATCTTAACCGCAACTTGCTTTGCAATCTTTCAGGTCCTGTCCTGAACTGGGTAAATGAACACTGCAGCGATCCGGATTGGAGTAACAAGCAGCTCTGCATAAACGCTTCGGACATGGTTTATCTCCAGGAAATTCTGGTGGCAAACAGTATTGACTTAGACCGGATCGATGCTGTGGTCACATCAACCAATAACGGCAGAATTACCTCTCTAAATCTTTCCAACCGTAATATCAGGGTAATCCCCCAATCCATCCAGTTTCTGGATAAAATTCACTACCTGAATTTATGCGGCAACACAAATATCTCTCTTCCGTCAACCAGTAAAATTTATGCTCTTCCAGAAATCGACTCGTTAGATTTATCAAACTGTAACCTTTCATCGATAACAGATTATTCCGATAGTTACCAAAAACTGAAATATCTGAACCTCTCCAATAATAAATTGACAAGATTTCCGCAAAGTAACTATCCCGAATTGCTCGAAATTAATGCGGCATACAACCCTACACTTCAAACCCTTCCCGAAGGGATCGGACTTTGCCCAAAACTTGAGATTTTAAATTTGTATAACTGCGGGTTAAAAAAACTTCCCGCTTCAATAACACAACTGGAAACTCTTACAAGTCTTTCAGTCGATGGAAATCAGCTCTGCAATCCGCCGGACTCCATTGGCGAATGGCTCGACTCAAATTGTACCGATTCTTATCCGTGGAAAACAACCCAGTTTTGCCTTGATGACTATGCCGACACGCTGATAGTGAGGGCTATTCTGGATACAAACCGCTGGTTTGACGTAAAGACAAAAAGTGTCATGCAAATCAAAGATGGTAAAATAGTAACTCTTTCTTTCGTCAAATCCGACAGGAACTTTTTTTCATGTCTGCCTTCAAGTATATCAAATCTGACTTCACTGACCAGATTGACCATAAACAATTTCGAACACTTGTCGCCTTACCCTATTTTTGGCGCTTTAACTGAATTACCACCCGAAATCGCCGATCTTCCAAACCTCGACACATTGACTATTATTAACTGCCCCTTAAAGGGCCTTCCTGAGCAAATGTGCAACATGACTGGTCTTAAATATCTGTATCTTGCCAGTGATGCCCTCAGTTCTCTTCCCGACTCCATAACCAGACTGGATTCATTATCTTACCTTAATCTGAATTCCAATTCATTATGCAACATGAGTGAAGCACAGAAAGCCTGGGCAGGCGCACTGTCCCCTGAATGGGAAAATTCTCAATTGTGCAAAAAGCCCACCAACCCGGTCTCCATATCAGGCACATCTCTGGAAAACAATGCTGTCAAACTGGACTGGGATCTTTCCGCATTATTGAGTTATCAAGCTTTAGAAGCAGCCAACGCGACGCGAACCACGAACGTGGAAATATGGTTGTCAGAAAGCACTTACCCCACCAGTCCTTATGAGGCTGGCGCAATATTTGCCGGTACCTTTCCGGCTGAATTTTATGAAGACCCCACAACCACCCTCAATGACCTTTCAACAAACACGACCTACTACGCAACTGTTTTTACCCAAAACAGAAACGGATTGTGGTCCAGTTCAGGCCCCGGGAACAGATGCAGTTTCAAAACTTTCAGCACCCCCGTGCTCAGAGACTCTCTCAACGGCACCTCCAGCCTGAGCACAATCGCCTTAAACCGCGATCAGCGTACTTTTAACGTTTACTTCCGTCTCTACGACAACGGAGAGACAAACGATACGGTCACCATGTTTTATAAACTGGGGTCCTCCGCAAGCCTTCTCCCCTGCCACAACGTAAGCGGCGACATTGGTATCGTCCCCGGCACCAACGCCTCGGCACTGCGCTCCGCAACCTGGGATGCCGGCGCTCAGCTAGGTGAGGGATTTTACTCCGACAGCATATTGATCGTTTTACGCACAAAAGATGCCTCGTCAAGGACAGCCAGCCTTACCTCAAAGTATTACTACAAAATCGATCAGAATAAACCCGAAGGCGTTACCGATCTTCGCGTTGACGGCCACACACCGTCGAGCATAACTCTGAAATGGACAGAATCTCAGAGCTCCGACGCAGAGAGCCTTCTTGTGGCTCTCAGGGTGGGAACAGACAGCGTCATGACGCCCGATTCGGTTGTAAAGCGGCTGCATGCATCCGATACTGCCGTTACAATCACCGGCCTCACCTCACACACTCTTTACAGTCTCGGTGTGTTTGTGAAAGATGCCTGGAACAACCTCAGTGATCCAGCCTGTGTCTTTGACTCTATCTCCTTTGCACCCTCATGCGACCTGACACCCCCTTCCGATAATGACCTCTTCGATACCATACGGATTGCCTTCACCATATCGGATCCCGACAGCGATACAGTCACGCTGAAGTGCGAATACTCTATCGACGAAGGAGAAACATGGGAAAGCGCATCGGTAAGCTATACTCCTAAAAAATTGGATATCGCCTCGTACCAGGGGACGATTCTGTGGCTCGGCCGTAAAGATATAGACGACGCGGACATCTCCGGTGTACGTTTCCGCGCAATAGCGAACGATGTTCTTGCTGGTACCGGCGATACGATTACTCTTCAGATCGATCATCTGAAACCCGAAGGCGTTACCGGTTTAACAGCGCAAGTTCTAAGTTCAACTTCAGTAAAACTGAAGTGGACAAAATCAGTGAGTCCTGATGCCGAAATAGTGTATATAGCGTTTGATCAGGATACTGTGTGCAACGGAATAATCGATTCAGTTTTCAAAAGAATCAATGCGTCTGATACAACATTGACCATTGACGGTCTCACTTCACATACACTTTACAGGTTCACAGTAGCAGTCAAGGATTCCTCCGGGAACGTCAGTGATCCAGCCTGTGTCTTTGACTCGATCTCCTTTGCGCCCTCATGCGACCTGACAAAACCATCTCTTGATGAACTGAACGATACGATTGAGATACCGTTTACAGTCTCCGACCAGGATGGTGACGACATCACGCTTCAATGCAGATATTCCCTTGACGGTCAACTGTGGCGTAACGCATCCGTAAGCTGGACACCTGAGTTGAAAAAGGGTTCCTATGAGGGGACAATTCAGTGGTTCAGCCATGAAGAAATAGATGGAATAGATATATCCAACGTTCGGTTCTGCGCCGTTGCTAATGACGTGCTCAAAGGCACAGGCGATACGATCAGTCTGCACGTGGATAACTACCAGGAACAAACGATTAAGATTGAAACACCTGAGGATATCGGGCGCGATGTAATCTCTTTCCCGTACAGCATTACTGACAGCACGGATGATAATCTTGTGTTGCAGTGTTCTTTCAGCGTAGACAGCGGCAAAACATGGGTCCCGACTGAAAACGTGGATGTTTTCTCCGTATCATCTTCCTCTTACAATGATACTCTTCGCTGGCAGACGCTCAACGATCTTGGCAGCTCAAAGCACAACGCAGTGGCGTTCAGGTGTGTTTTAAGCGACGGGCATCCAGGAACCAGCAAGGCAACTTCGGAATATTTCAAAGTAAACAACGAGGGACTGGCATTGTCGGTATCGGCTCTGAGGATATTGAAAAGCACAACATCGAGCGTTACGGTTGGGGTCAGAATCAGTTCGCCGCAATTCGATACGGTAAAGATTGACAGCGCATGGTATTCACTGAATAAGGGTGAAAGCTGGAACGCAGCGTCAGTCAGAGCCGGCGCAATAACAAGAGATGAGTTCGACAGCGCTCAAATAGTCTGGGAATTCAGCCAGGACGTGACCGGAAAACATGATGACGTGATGCTGAGGGCTTTTTTCAGCGCGGACACAAATATCAGCGAGCTTGACGTGCCGTCCTTTAGTCTGAGGGACAACCTGGCGCCCGGCGCATCGATCGATTCTATCGATATCAATGACCAGGGAGACGTGACCCTTTACTGCAGAGTCACCGATGAGGAAAACGATGATGCCGGAATAAGGGTGATGTATAAGTACAGCGGAAAATGGAATGAGATGACACTGCGCAACCCGGATGCATGCGATCGTTTACCGGTAAGTGTAAAACGCAACCCGGTCTGGCTGGCGCCTCTGGATCTCGGGGTGAAGATGCCGGACTCGGTTCTTGTCAGGGTGATTCCGTTTGATGTTGACCGCGGCAAGGCGGATTCGGTAAAAATAGCGCTTTCAGACTTGAAAGTACCGCTCATACTTAGCGGGACACCTTCCGGTTCTACCTTGAGTGATACGGTAAAAATCAGTTTCTCGGTTACAAACTGCGATACAGGCTCTCTGGAAATGAAGCTTTATTACTATGCCGACAAGAAATGGAACGTCGCCGGCGGGGTGACCTTCAGTCTTGGCGACAGCACCAGGGGCACGCTTTTATGGCCCTCATCAAGGGTATATCCCGACATGTCTGTAGAAACGGTCCTGCTTATGCTCAAGGCAACCGATTCATCGGGAAGCTATGTGTTCCATATCGATCCTGTAGAACTGGAAAACCGGGGCGTGTTTCCCGATTACACCGGGGATTTTAACAGAGATGGCTACGTTGACATCCTTGATTTCAGCCACGTTGCATCTTCATGGAAAAACAGCGCCAACGGCAATAATATGCCCGATGAGATCCGTGAACTTGCACCGGCAAACGGAAAAGCACCGTTTTACGAAGTAGAGGCTGATTCGCTTTTCAATTACGAGGACCTTGGAGTCTTTACCTCCATGACCTACTGGTCACGCAAGAATCTGGGAGTACGTCCTTTTGATGCGCCTCTTGCGAAGGGCTCAGGCACACAATCGGCACTCTGCGTTACGATGGAGAAAAACAAGGATATGAGCGGAGCAGTGATGGTTCTGAAACTGAAAGACAAATGTGACGGTCTGGTTGCGTGCAGAATCGGTATCTTATCGTCTGGTCTTACCGATAATTCAATAAAGCTTGTCGATCTGCCGCTTTTTGCCTCATCCGGCAACCCGACCTCCTCGGTTTACAGGAACGGAAAGATTGTAACCGTCGAGGCAGGGGTGATACCGCAGAAGTCTGTCATGATGCAGGAGAATGCGCCGTTAATGCGGCTTGCCGGCGGGGATCTCCGGGAGACCGACATGACCGTTTATTATGAACTGGTCGACATCAATCATAATGTAAAGAGCGGAAGGGTTGCCGTTTCAGCAGATGGGAACAACGAAATGACGTCTCTTAAAACAGGGATGTTTGTCGGCCCCAACCCCTCGAAAGTATCATCAGACATGCAGTCGTTTGTTATAACCGAAGGGGTTGCTTCGGTAAAGAGAACCGGTGGCTGCATGATCCAGTTACGCCTGCCTGGAAAAATCGACTCTTATAAAGTGACAGCGGTGATTTATGACGGAGTAGGAAACATTGTCCGCTCCAACTCACGAAGGATATCCGGAAACACCGCTCATATTTACTGGGACGGTTATAACAGCAATGGATTTCCGGTCGCCGGCGGCACCTATCTGGCGGTTATCAAATACGCTTCGGCGACAAATTCAGGCGTTTTTAAATCCAAAATAGGAATCAGGACGCGTTGACGTCTTTTGCAGGGAGAAATATGCATACTTTTCATTCTATCACAAGACGGCTCATGATTATGAGCGGATGTTTCATGATAGTCACTTGCTTTTTAAGCTGTGCTCCTGTCCGCGATAATCCTCTGGACCCCCAAAGCGAGGAGTATGTCACTCCAAAGGTTGACTTTTTACTTGAGAGTGACAATGCTGTTTACAATGAAGATCTGGACACCATCGCCAGTGATTCGGTGACACTTAGCTGGGGAGCGGAAAATCCCAATATTCAATACCGTTACAGTATTGACAATAGTGAATGGTCACAGTGGAGCACGCTCCCGGGTATCTCTGTTTTTCTGCCGGAGGGAGAACACAAGCTGGTAGTTGAGTCTCAATTATCAAATAATACAGCAGGTGTAACCGACTCTATTATTTTCGTTGTTAAATCACTTCCCAAAAACAGTATCTACCTTGCGCCCCGCTTTCAGACCGCAGGAAAGAACAAAGCGGTTGTGACCGTAAAGACTCACGCAATCGCAACAGCTTCAATGATGCATTTTACCTTTAGCGGCGCTCAGATAGACAGCGCCTGGCTGCCCGACAGCCTTTCAGGTAAAAACCTGCAGCTTCTTTACTCACAGGAAACCTTGGATATAGCGGCGCTTCCGGGGGATTTGAAGCTCAAGGGGGATATGGACCTGGTTTTCCTGCGTTTTAAAAGGCTGGCTGACGATATGGCATCGGTCAATTTTACCCAGTACGTTGTGCGCGACAGCCTCAATAAGCAAATAGCCATTGATACCGCGAGGGGTTGCCTTATTCTGAGGTGATCAGGACTTGTAACACAAACCAACGGGAAAACTGCGCCCCGCTGGCCAGAATGTCGGATATAAACGGCGTCATTGCCGTGCAGGAAACAAGCCCATTGAGAAGCACCGTGGCACCCGGATGGAGAACTGGTCAGAGAAATGCCCCTGTTTCCCTTTTTACGTACTACCTGGTAGTAAAGAACCGTACCCTTTTCCATTTGGGGTATGCGAATCTTTGCGGGCAAATACCCATGACCCCGAAAGCGCGACGATTATCAGCTTTAACAAAAAGCAGATTCTGTGCTTTCACATGAAAGTATAAAAAATGGCACCGGATCAATCGATCCGGTGCCATTTTTATAAATCCTGATTATATTAGGTTATTTTCTGCGGCGGACTGCAAAACCCAGTAAGCCGAATATGGAAAGTCCCAGTAAAGATATCATTGATGGTTCCGGGACGGATTCAAGTTTGATGCTTGTCTGAAACACCAGATTTGATTCTGTAGTGTGACGTTCTGCGAAAAAAAGATTGAAACTGTAGTCATTACCTTTTGTAATTCCAAGCTTTGAAGCCGCAGCATCAAGATTGATTGATCCGTTTGCAGCTGCATGTACACCACCAAGGTCCATTGCCAGTTTTCCATTTATGAAAACCCACACATCATCATCACCTGTAAAAGTGAACGTTTCACCACCCTGATAGGTAAAGGTGTTTTCCATGTGCATTGTAAAGAGGTAATTATGGGTATTGTTAAGCTGATGTGGATATTGGTCCAGGGGAAAGAATGAGTTATCCCGGAAAGTGATAATTCCATTAGTCTGATCTGCAACGATTGAACCTTCGTAGACAGTAGAAGCAGTTGTGTTATGGAACCAGTCATTAAAAGTTGAAGCACTGGTTATGGTGCCCTTTCCATCAACAAGTACCGGTGTGCCATCTTCACCCAGATCTGTTGAAACCATCCCTGTCTGCAAACCCAAAATCTGCTTTTCAAAATCCGAATGAGATGCTTCGAAATCGCGGTAGGTTACACTCAGCTCGATTGGTGATGCAAATGCACCGATTGAAAATAATCCAACCAGCAATGTGATTTTAGACCTGATACTCATACTACTACCCCCAAAAGGTTAAAGAGTGGTAAAACTGTTGAGAGGATATTTATGCAAATACTATGCCAAAAAGAAAACCCATTAATTTGCTTTAAAACGCCATTTTCAGTTCTACGGCTTGTAAAAAAATCCGACAGATGTAAATAAGGGCATAATGCCTTATGGAATCTCCGTCAAAAATGAGGGCTCAGTTACCCTCTTATTTCAGAAACCAAAATTTTCCGTTAGTAAGTTATCCGGGTCAAGCCACCGGCCAATTCCGAACCCTGACTCCATAAACAAAACCTTTGCGCCAAATTATGGGACAGTTAATAAGCACGGTGGCTGTTGACACTCATAACGTTTGGTACTATAATTACTTAGGTATAATTACACAGATTCCTGCGTTTGGACGAAAGCTTTACAGATAATGCGCCATATAGTTTCCGCCTTTTCATCTTCCAGAATCATGCAGATTATCATGCTTGCAGGAGTTGTAATCCTGGGGCATTTTATCGCGGGAAGAATGTTCAATGTCCCTTCACAGCGCAACATTGTAATTCTCTTTACAGCAGTTTTCTTCTACCCTATATTGCGGCAGCCTCTTTTGGGCGTTTACCTTTTCTTCTTAATAATGCCCTTTATTCCCTTTTTCCGCCGTCTCTATTACCTCCAATTTGCACGTCCTCAGGCTGACCCGCTGATAATAGTCGGGGATATTTTAATCGCACTGATCTTAATCGGCCTCTTTTTTGAATTCAGGGCCCGTAAAGATAGTCTTTCAGATACTAAAAATTTCAATATCGTCATTGGCGGATATTTTCTGTACCTCCTGCTGAGGACTTTCTTTTTCAATATCTACCCTGCCCAGGAAGCGGTCATGCGGTTCCGTTTGTACGGTCCCTCAGTGCTGCTTTTTTTTATCGGCGCTTTCTACTCATCTAACTCAGGCACCCTCAAAAAAATATGGATACTGACATTCTGGACAGGCATTTTCGCCGCTCTTTACGGATTAAAACAGTTGTTGTTTGGATACTCTGAATCTGAGCGTATCTGGTTTTCATCTATTTCATTCACCACACTTTTCATCAAAGGCGTTGCCCGCCCATTCTCTTTTTTTCAATCTCCTGCGGCATTTGCTGACTACATGCAGATGAGCTTGATAAGCATCATTGTTTTAAGCAGCTGGAGCCGTGAGAATATTTCCCGCATTTTTTACATGCTGCTGCTTCCCGTTTTTTTCTACGGAGCACTTATCACCTCAGTTCGATCCAACTGGATAGGTATTTTTGTATCATTGCTTCTTTGGATATTTGTGATCCAGTTCAAATCGACCAGATCACGTATAATTATGTTCTCCATGCTGATAACGCTGTTCGGGGTTTCTCAGATTTTTGAGATCCAGAATCAGTCCGGACTCGGCATCGGTTCTGTTTTCACTGTTCTTGGCGGAGGACTTACACCCCAGTATGCTGATTTGCTTGTTAATGACAGAGCCTCGGCCATATCAAATCCTTTCGAAGAGCATTCTCTTCTGTCTCGAGTTGCATTGTGGAAATACCTTTTTAACCTCTCTACTGAACCGGTCATGGCGATTTTGGGCCGGGGTGTGGGAACTCTTAATGCAGACTCTCTATATGTCACTTACCTTGCAGAATTGGGGTATCCGGGCCTGGCATTCATAATTTTTCTTGTGATATTTTTAATAGTAAAAGCATTTTCTCTACTTGATAAAGCAGAGTCGCAGGAAACAAGATCACTGGCAAGGGGAATTTTGGTGATGAACATAGCCTTTGCCATAATAAATATCACAGGGACACATATTCATTCCTTCCCCGGAGACGCCTATTTCTGGTTCTGGAATGGAGTCCTCATTAAACTTGAGGCTCAGCAGAGATTATCTTTCAGGAAGAAGAAAAATGAAGATCCTGATTACGATTGATTTCCCTCCTGAAAATGGCGGAATTCAACGCTACTTATTAAATATTGTAAAGCATACATATTCTCCATGCGATATTGTTGTTGCAGGCTGCAGCAATGTTCCACGCGACCACCGCAGCATCCTTGACTGTAAGGTACAATATCTTTCTACTTTTCTTTCAAAGTTTAATAAAAAGTTCTCTCTTATACCGATATTTTTATGGCTTTTAAAATCAGCTGCAAAAAAAAACAACGACATATGTTTTGAAGCCGGCAACCTCTATTCGGCAATCCCGGTGTTTCTGCTCTCATATATTTTTTCTGTCAGGTATTCTGTCTACTGCTATGGAAAAGAACTGTTTGTACTCAGTAAAAGAGGATTCAGGGCAAATCTGTTTGGCAATATTCTAAAACGGGCAGATAAAATCTATTACTTGAGCAGTTACACTTTGTCTCTTCTGAAAAATGCCGGGATTACCGGCAAACTGATTCAGGAACCCCCCAGAATCGAACTACCCGTAAATATTAATAAGAATAGAAATCCACTGTCTGCATCTCTGGTTAACCTTTTGACAGTCGGAAGGCTCGTCTCTCATAAAGGGCACTCCGTACTGATAAAAGCAGCACAAATGCTTTCCCCTGAGATAAACTGGCATCTTACTATCGCAGGATCGGGCCCGGAATTAAAACCCCTTTTGGCATCGGTAAAAGAAAGCAATCTTCTAAACCGGATATCAATCCAGACAGACCTTTCTGATCTTCAAATCTCAAACCTCTACTCCTCTTGCGATATATTTTTGTTTCCTTCTCTTGAAACCGCCGATGGAGCAGAAGGTTTCGGAATTGTACTGCTTGAAGCTATGGCCTATCATCTTCCGATAATCGCTTCCCGGACCGGTGCCATTCCGGAGGTACTCTCAAATGGAGAATGCGGCATCCTTGTTGAACCCGATAATCCCCGGGAAATTTGTTCTGCAGTCATGAAATTGATAACTGATGAATCATTGCAGAAAACTCTCATTACTAACGCCTCTGCACGCCTGAGAAAATATTATGCCTGGAAATAATAAAAAGAAAGTTGTATTCCTGAATCACTGGGCAAAAATGCTTGGCGGAGCAGAACTTTCACTGATCGATATTTTGAAGGAGACTGCGCTCAGAGCCGATGTTGTCCTTATCTGTTCTGAAGACGGACTTCTGATCAAAAGATGCACTGAGCTTGGCATCTCATCGATGATTATTCCATGTAAAGGCAACCTCGGTGAAATCAGAAGAAGCGGCCTTTTGGGGACTGCGTTTAAGAAATGGAAAGACGTTCTGGGGTTTTTCTTTTATGTGCTCAGTCTTCGCAGTGTAATTTTTAAAATTGATCCAGATGCAGTACACGCTAACGTACCAAAATCTCATATGGCACTTTTTATCATTGCTGCACTGGGTTATAAAAAAGCAGCCATTTTCCATATCAGGGAAATTTTTGATCCCGGTTCCTTCCCTTTTTACCTTTACCGGTTTCTTTTCCCCGTCCGTAAATCTGCCGCAATTGCCATTTCCAATGCGGTAAAGAATTCTTTACCAAAGCGGGTTTCAGAAAAAACGGTATTAATTCACAATGGTATTGAGATCCCCCCTTCAAGAATTTCACGTGATGGACCGCCCCGATTCCTCTATCTGGGCAGGGTAGTCCCGTGGAAAGGGTGCCACCTACTGATTAAAGCATTTTCTGTACTTTTCAAAAAATACGGTCCCGATGCCGGAACACTGGACATTATCGGAAGTACTCTTTATTGGAGTGAAAGCTACAGAGACAAGCTCAATAATCAGATTGCCTCAGACTGCCTTTCCGGAAAAGTCTCTTTATTGCCCCACACCGATTCGCCACAAAGTGCATTAGTAAACCATGACGTGCTCTGCATGGCCTCAGACAGAGAACCTTTCGGGAGAGTAGCTGCCGAAGCACAAGGAGCATCCATGCCGGTTGTAGGGTTTAACAGCGGAGGGCTGCCCGAAATTGTCGAAAACGGTATTACAGGAATACTCGTTCAAAACGGCAACACTGATAAGCTTGCAGAGGCAATGGAACAGTTTGTAGTTAATCCTTCAAATATAGAACAAATGGGAAAAGCGGGGCACGAAAGGGTATTGAAGCTATTCAACAGACATACTCAAATTCCGCTGATTGCCGATTTCATTCTAAAAAACCACATATAACACAGCCGCCGTCACAGCAGAGATGACGGTTATCACAGTACCCCAGAGAAACACCTTATTGCGCCTGGCTCTGGAGGACTCCCAATCCTCGACACTTTCATTTCCAGAACCATCCGATACTGTCGGTATAGGCGACAGAGGTTTTCTTTCCTCTTTTACAGCCTGAATCATACTGCTGTCAAAAGAGATTGTCTCTGACATAATCTCTGAATCGTTGGGCCTGAAGAGTGAATTGTGTCCTTTTATTTGGACTTCAGCTGCAGATTTTTCTACATTCTGTTTTCCAATTTCCTCAATAGTAATCAGTGCCGTTTCCGGAGGGTACTCGATACCCGCATCAGAATAAATTGTTTCGGGAGGGTAATCCGGTTCAGGTTCTGCCGGCTCCGTAAGGGCGTAGACGGTTTCAGGAGGAAAATTATTTGCAGCCTGAAAAGCTATAGCGTCGGGACTTTGTTCTTCGCTCTGATTTGAAGCCTCGGATAATGCTGGTAGATCTGCCGATTGAGGTGTTTCTGTTTCGCTTTTTTGCTTTTTTACTTCTGCTATCGGAAGCCATTTGCCATGAAACAGAATCTCACCGGATTCAATATGTTTCAGAAACTCTTTTTCTTTCCGAACCTTTTCCGAAAGCGGGATCCACTTCTTATGCTCATCCAGCACAAAACCCCGGCAAACTTTATCCTCAATAGCTTTTAAAGCCTGCATCATCTTCCCTGTTAGAAGTAAGAGATACTGTCAGGATCAACCAGAAACAATCCCTTTATCTGTTTCTTCTGCTGTACAGCGGGCTGTTTTTTAACTGCTGCAGCTTTGGGTCTGGAAACTGGAGCCTCCGGTTTTTTGGGCTTCACGGTATCTGCAATTGGGACATTGCTCTGGAGAACACTTTCAATTATTTCAGGTCTGCTTCTTTCCTTCAAAGCATTTGCTTCATCCTGCTTCATTCTTTGCAGAACACCCTCTGAAGGCTGCAGATCGGGGTTGAGCTTATAGAAAATCTCATATTCAGATCGGGCTTGATCATACTTTTTGAGCTTCCGGTAAATGTCTGCAGACAGCTCAAATGGTGCTAAATCATTTTTAGCCAGTATTTTCAGTTCCGTTAGAATTTTAAGAGCCTCTTCTTCTTCACCACTGAACATCTTTCCCAGTGCATTTACAGTAAGCCTTGTTCGAACAGATTCGATTTTGTACTGTTTATAGATATAAAATCCCATAGCTGCTGTAAGAGCGAGTGCACAGAGACTGATAGCCAGTGCAATCACAGGCATCGGACCACTCTTCAAACTTTTCTTGAGTTCCCCGGCAACGTCGCTGGACTTTATTTTCTGAAGCTGTATAACCGCATAACCGCATTCATCAGAATCGGGAAACTCATTTACCAGTGTCTCATAATACTTTATAGCCTCCGCTACACGATTTTCAGTGTAGTGAAGCCTGTATGCAGTTTCATACAGTTCTAAAGGCGTTTTCTCCATTACCACTCCTTACCGGATGCACAATACAGGATTTCACAGCGACCGTTATTCCTCAGTACCCCTTTTTTACATTCTTCAGGAGAGATTTGATCTGCTTATCAGACATGTTTTTTGCCTGAGCCTGAGCAGGAGAATAGCGATCGCAGATAAAATTTTCATCTCCTCCAAATGAAACTACTCCAGAAGCCCCGCCGCTGCGTTTGGCCCGGAATTCACTGCAGTTCTGTTTCTGCTTGCAGTTAAAACAGGATTCTCTTTGAGTACTTTTAAGAGGGGAATAACCCTTCTTCTCCAGCTCTACATCCCTCTTTTGACGTTCCTCTGCAGATGCAAGACTTCGATTCTTTGCTGCGAACCTGTCATGATCATAATTAAAACTCATCTTGAACCTTTCGGGTTTATCTTACTCAATACATATACATAAAAATAATCTAATCCATTGAGGAAAACTAAAGTATCGGCTCCCTGCCTTCGTTGAGCTCTCCCAGATAATTGATCAGATTTGCTGAGATCTCTTCTGCTGAGCCCAACCTTGAGACCGGCACTATTGTAAGTGAGTCCCGATATTTTTTGACCCATCGGGTGGCTATCTCCAGTTCCGGGAAATCCTGGCTGTCAGCAATCAACTTTCCCTTGAGGAAAAATTCATCTATTTCTCTGGTTAAGAGATCATCTGAATTCAAGTTTAAATTCAGTGGCTTTATCTGAATTTTCTGATCCTTGCGGAACCAGAACGACATCGCTTTCTCCTGATCAGTATGGGGTAAAAGTACGATACAGTCATCAACTGGAGTATAGGATCCGCTTCTTTCTGATATCTCTATTTTGTTATTAAGTGAGGGTTTATGTTTTCTGATCAACCGGTACTCGTAAAGAAGGCATTCCAGTTCTGACCCGCACTGGTAAGTTACTATCTCCATACTTTCTTTCCGGATACTCTGAATTTTCTCGGGAGACTCTTCCGTTTCCCTGAAGTAACACATCATTCTTCTTTTAAGATTTTTTGCCTTCCCGATATAGAGATACTTCCCTTGAGAATCTTTAAATCCATATACTCCCGGAACTGACGGCAATGAGTTTATGTCGTCAAACGAGTACTTTTTTCCCTCAAAGTACCTGCTTCTTTCCTCCCGGTTTTTATTCTCGAGATCCTCCCTGGTTTCAATGCCCTTTTGACGCAAAATTGTAAAAAGCTCACAGAGGCACTCCAAAAACTGCTGCCCACGTGCAAGCATTCTCACCGTGGTTCTCTGCTGTCCTGTTACAGCTTCAGAAAGAGAATCGAGGGATAAAGGCCTGGAGAACGGGATTGAGGCCGCTTTCAGAAGTTCACCTGCCAGTAAAGAATCATCTGTAAAGTTTTCACCATACCTTGCGCAAACAGACCTTACCAGGTTTTCATCATTAAAAGATAAAAACACCGGAAGCTGAGACTGGAGCTCTTCTGCCATTTGTGAACAAACCATCCCGCTGTCCAGGCAGTTTTCCGGTTCAGAATCGATATTAAACACTTGCCTGTCATCATATGAAAGGTATTGCGCGTCCCTGGTCCATGCTTCCCACTTAAGAGATGGTTCCGGCAGTATGTTCCATAGAGACAAATAATACAAACGATCCTTTGTTCCTATAATGTAAACACCGGTCAGGGGCAGCAGTGCAAGCGAATTAGACGCTTGAGCGGTATTTTTTGCATGCCACAACCCGTTTGAGTCCTCAAAAACCCGACAATCCTTTGAAAGGATGCTTTTTACTGCGGCACCCGCAAGATTGCCCGGATTCGCAATTTTAAGGAATTTTACCGCGATTTCAGTGTTTGTTACACCTTCGGGGCACTCCCTCAGATAAGCTACAATTTCCTCATGCATTTTCTAAGTATCTCCGGAAAACAGGAAAATTAGTTGACGCGCAACGTCCTGTTCAATCCGGCACAAGAGCAAATTTGAACAAGGTAATCATTCCTGATATTACATTATTACGTTCGAGATTACAATTTGTTAAGATTCTACTTGCAAATGACACAAAAGAATAGTATATTAAATATCAACACACTATAAATCCTCATCTTTGACACTACACAAACACCCTCTTCAGCTATAGGCTTAAGGCAATTAAAGCCAATATGGCATTTTGTTTCATTTTCTACGAGAGGAGTAGTGCATAATGGCAAGAATCACCAAAGTTCAGCTCTTGAAACTCCAGAAGAAGTTCAAAACTGATGCAGCAATAGGTGAGCAGTTCGGGATCACAAGACAGGCAGTTCATCAGCTCCGCAAAAAACACGGTATCGACTCTTCTCTGGTAAACAATCCCCAGAGAAATGCTGATATAGTTGATCTTTACCAGAACGGTACTTCCGGAACCGCTATCGCAAAAAAGTTCAAGCTTTCAATCTCTCAGACTTACCGCATCATTAATGAATCTAAGAGGAAGCCAAAGAGCAAGAAAAAGAAAAAATAGTTTCTTTTATTTTGTAATTGATGAGGTTTACGGTTTAATCCGTAAGCCTCTTTTTATTTACTGCCGTTTAATCCTCCAGGCATAACTTTCTCTTGCGGTTAACCCTCTTAACCATTTCGGTCGCAAGCAGTAGTTTTAGTTATGTTCTTATGGTTACCTCTGAATACTCAGTTTTCAAACCAGGCCGGGCGAGAATTCGCTGCGCCAGGCACACGAAAGAGGGCGAATCCGCTGTGATCCATCGATTGAGTGAAACGGGAGCGCAGTAGAATTCGCGGCCGGACACAAGGTACCCTTATGATGTTTAGAATCTTACATTTGAATCCAACCGTAAGAGAAATGTCTGAAAGTGCTCACAGCAGTGGACATTTTGATCGATGTTAACCAATCTGCTATGGAATGACCATCTTTTCCGTCATTTCGGTTGTCTGGCCCGAATAGACATTTACACGAATTTTTCCACTCATCGATACTATCCGGGGTTTTTCGCCATCGGCTGATGTTTTTAAAAGAGCAGCCTCAACAGTGTACAATGAGGGCGGCAGGGAGTTGAATAGAAACTCACCCTCACCTTTAAGGAGAGTGTAATAACCATTGCCGCTGATATATACAAGAATCGGGCCCTGAGCCGAGGATTCAACTTCTCCCCTTAACTTTCCGGATGCCTTCAGTTCCGATCTATGCTCTTTACTTCCGGTTCCAATCGTCATAATGGCCCCGAGCTTGTTCTCATTGTCAAAGATTCCTATGTTGAAAGCCTTTAAAGGCATTTTGCTTAGTGAGAAATATCCGTTTTCATCGGAGGAAACGGCTATTCCAATGCCGGTATCTATATAGGGTATATAGCAGGTATCAAAGAGGTAAACGGTTGCAAAGGGAGGAGTTGTACCTTCAATACCGGCCTCGCTTACAACAACGATTGCACCATTGGTTGTTTCCACCCCGGCAGTCTGGACACCACACGATACCATCATTGATAAAAGAATTGCAATAACGATTGCGATACAGGTTTCAATCGGTCTCATTATTTAGCCTCTAAAGGTTTTGTAGATAGTGGAAATACCTGAAAATTTATCTGGTATACCTTTTCGGGTGAGACTTCGCTGTTTTCGATCTCCCTGATTTTTTCGCGTGCTTCACGGATAATTTTCGTGACTTCTCTGAAATTTTCTTCACTAAGACTCACCGAAAGAGTCGAAATATCCCTTTTATCTTTGGAAAACCTCGCCAGCGCTTCAGCTCCCAGGTTCGCCATACTTTTCTGAAATGACTCAATGGCGGCACTCTCCCAGCGGTCACCGGTCGAGAGAAAATTTCCCGCCGCAGTAAACCCGTTATCTGTCTTTTGTATAAATCCGGCATTTAAAAGAACATCTATAGCACACTGAACCTTTGATGCACTCACCACAGGCTCAAGCATAGCGCCAAGTTCAGCCGGGTCGGATATATCAGGGACAATTTTAACAAGTTCATACAGCGCCACATAATACCACTGCTCAAAAAAATGAAACTTCTCCTCCGGGATGCAGTGGCGCATCTGATTTCGAAACAGGGAAAGCTCACAATAAATTTTTTCCTTTTGAAAACTGTCCCCGCACTGTGCAAAACGCAGCAGCAATCGAAAGTACGACTCCTCCCTGCTCCGTAAGCCCAACCAGGTGATTATTTTAGGCAGAGCGGATGGCCCGATGCCGCGGGTTCCGTTGAGAATTCTTGTGAAACTACCGGAGGGAATTCCGCATTTTTCAGCCGCGCAACGTGATGAATATCCCGGATTTTTCTTTTTCTTCTCAAAAAGAAAATCCCTGAGATATTCCCGGTAATCGGTATATGCGTATATAGAATCCATCTCTACCTTTTCACTACCCTCAGATAAATATCGCGATGACCGTTCGGGGTATGCAGCATATCAGCGCGGGATTTCCCAATCACTGCTCCGTTTAACAGAAAGTATGTTTCGGTTTTACTTTCCCTTTTCGCCTTTACAACCGGATGTTTCGGCTTAATGCCCACCGGAATAATTTCAACATCCGTCTTCTTTCCCTGTGGATCAGTAAACGATGCGCCCGAAACCGTAAAAAAGGGTTCCTTCTCTGATCCCGACAGTTTCAAATCAATCACTACCAGTTCGCAATTTTCAATAGATAAATTTGCCGTCGTGTTCAGAGCCAGTCTCACCCGGTAATTTATCCTGTCAATAGAAGCGCCGACAATAAGTGATGCGAGCGGTGAGTACACCAGGGCTTCATCGATATCCAGCAGCGGTGTATACTGGCAAACAATCTCACCACTTTTGATTGTCCCTATTGATTTTCCGTAAATTTTCACTCTGCAGATGGAACCATTGCGAGTAAGGGTAAATTCGACATTTGGTGCTGAGCGGGCTATTGTTATAATCAACATTATAAAAGCAAAAAAGCCCCGCCGTATCCGGCGGGGGAAAATCACAAGCCCGGTTTTCATTACTGACCTCACTCTGTTATTGATGGGTCAAGGACACGTCCCATAAAAAGAATGGTGTTGGTCTGAGTATCGCGGATCAGATATACAAATGGACGATCCGCGACAAAGATTTTCGGCGCTGAGACGGAAGTCGCCTCCATCAATACTGCTGTCGCAGCCGCGGCTTCAGTACCGTTTTCATCAATCTTGATAAATGCCTTATGTACGATATCACCTATATAAAGATAGGTGTCGCTCATACCGGAAAAATCGGCCTCCATACTGCTGAAGGGTACTTCCATGCCAAGAGCCAGAAAGGCGTCTTTTAGTGAAATTGACCCTGAAGTAAACTCAAACCTGGGAATCCGGACCGGAGGCAGAGAAACCGAATCAAGGCTCTTTACAAGCTCTTCAACTGCCTGTTTTGTCAATTTACTCTCGAAATAGTCAAATGCTCCCGGGTCCGGAAGAAGGAAATCCATTACCAGACGATCTCCACAGTATGGAAGTTCAAGTATTCTGACGCTGTCGACTCTTCCATACAGAAGCTTGAGCGCATTGCCGGGCTCGCTGTTTATATCTTCAAGCGTCATCATGGGAACCGTAACCCCGGATCCATCTTTACGCGTAAAAGTCTTTTGCTCAGTTTTTGACGCATCAAATTTTACCTTCCAGTCGGCAAGAAAATAGATCGCGTTTGTAAGAACCACCCGGGTAAGAGATGTGATTCCCCCGGCCGGAATGAGATCGTTGATCCGGTCCTTAGTCTGCTCACTCACCCAGTCGTTGATTATAATTCTCGACGGTTCAGGCTCGGTGATAAAATCCAGAAGATTGACACCTGCGTCGTAATGCGTTGCAAGCCTGTCAAGGTAACCTATCTTAAGCTTGAACCCCTCGCCTTTCTGGGCCCAGATACTGTTGACATTGTTTATCTGGAGATTCTCTACAGATGAAGCATGGGATTCGATACTTTGATCTATACCGTTAAGAGCCGCATGAAAATCATCCCCGGGTAAACTGACCTCTAAAGCCGCCCTGATCTGCTCATCGGTGAGCCCTTTTGCCCCCGCTCCAGCCATCCCCAGAGCACTTACAATACTGAACGGAGAAAAGAAAATGTTATTATCCTTTTCATCACCGGACACAAGCTGCGCATACATTTTAACGGCAAATTCATTATTTGAAGCGGCTTGCGTGGCGATTCGTGAATCCGTGGGAGAAACAGCCACCCTGGAGGCAAATTCCGATTTAGCTACCGCAAATTTGGGTTTATCAGTGCTATTATCGTTTTGCGATACCGGATTGTTCGAACAACCGGCAATGAATCCGGCAATGATCACCAGCAATAATCTCTGACACCTCATACTGCCCCCTTCATTAATTATGATTTTTTGTGCGTAATGACCCTCTGTAAAACAATATAACATCAAAACAGAGAAAAGAGAATAGAAGATACATTAATTTGCTTCCAGTAAATGGAAGCGGTGAATTATTATTTAACTACATGAAATTAGGGGAAATAGGTGATTTTACCTATCTATTTAAATTGTTAGATCATCCCGATTTAGGAAGCACTAAGAGCGTTGATCTTTATATGAGGGGAATTTTTATCTCAAGCTCCCCGGGCTCTATCCCCCTCTTCACTTTTTAAGCCGCAAGCAGTAGTTTTAACAGTATGTCTACAGCATCACTGCAGAATTCAACTGCAGCCGGCGAAAAAAAATCTCAGGCCCGATCTCTTACCATTGCCACGGCAATCATGATGGGCTCGGTACTTCTGAGCCGCGTCGCCGGACTGATTCGTGAACAGGTTCTGGCCGGATTTGGCGGAACAAGCTACCAGATGGATGCCTATGTCACGGCATTCCTTATCCCGGAGCTTCTGAACCATTTTCTTGCCGGCGGCTTTCTCTCGGTTACTTTTATTCCCATTTTCCAGCAATACCTGATCAGGGGTCAGAGAGATCAGGCATGGAGATCTTTTTCAAACCTCCTCTCTGTGGGCAGCGCTCTGTTTGCTGTATTTATTCCTCTGGCTATTATCTTTACGCCCTCTATTTTAGGACTGATGGGAAAGCATATTTCAGATCCTGCCCACCTCAGTCTTACGGTACGGCTGACGCGCATAATACTCCCCGCACAGCTTTTCTTTTACTGGGGCGCCTTTTTCAGTGCGGTACAGATGGCGGAGCACAGGTTCTTTCTTCCTGCAATGGCCCCTCTCTGCTACAATCTGGGAATTATCCTGGGCGGCCTGTTTCTAGGCCCCATCATGGGTATTGAGGGTTTTGCGTGGGGGGTACTGATCGGGGCATTTGCCGGCAATGTCGCCATACAGATTCCCGGGGCGATGAAATCCGGCATGAAATTTCACTTCAGGTTCAATTTCTCAGATCCCGACCTGATCAAATATGTCAAGCTCACCCTGCCTCTTGTTCTGGGTCTGGGCATGACCTTTTCAAATGAGATTTTCTTCCGCTTTTTCGGGTCATTTCTTTCTGAAGGCGCCACATCGAGCATCAACTACGCACTGCGTACCACAATGATAGTAGTAGCGGTGTTCGGACAGGCATCCGGGATGGCCTTTTATCCATTTATCACAAAGATGGCCGCAGAACAGCAGTTTGGAAAAATGACAGAAATGCTCAATTCTGTTTTGACAAAGATAGCCATTTACCTGATTCCCATCTCAATTTTTATGCTGCTTCTTTCTGAACAGATAATTTCTATTCTCTTTGAAAGAGGCAAATTTGACCATCAGTCAACTCTGGAAACCGCGTCCGTCTTCTCGATTTACCTTATCGGATCCTTTGCCTTCTCTGCATCGATGATTGTTTCCCGTTCTTTTTACGCAACCCAGAACACCATAGTTCCTCTTATTATCACAACAACAACATCGATTCTGAGCATTCCCCTTTATATCGCGTTCAGTAAAGAGATGGGCCCGCAGGGCATAGCGGCAGCAGCGATTCTGGGCATGACCGCACAGTTTCTTGTGCTTTACGGGTTGTGGTGCAGAAAGTACGGTCAGGCCGGCCCGGCAGTGAAACTGGCTTTATCTATCGTCAAGATTACCCTGATTTGCTGCGCAGTGGCCATACCCGTTTACCTGCTCAAAAACAGGATCCCGGTACTGTTTGCAGGAAACATCCTGTTTCAGAACCTCTTTACATGTACCGCGGTGACACTGCCTTCAATGTT
>JAAYYB010000155.1 GCA_012515615.1 Fibrobacter sp. | reverse complement strand
CCCTTACATGCTTGAATTCTTCCAGGCTACAACCAGTTTTAATCTACCACCAGTTCGTCAGTGCGGCTGCAAGGGCGTTTAAAAATGTGAAGTCCCTACCTGCCTTCCCAACTGGTGGACAACAAGGGGTGATAGCGCAAGACTGGCGTCTTCGACAGGCTGGAGCGAAAGAGGGGACACCCTCTTCCAGAAAGTCTTTATCTTTAATTCTTGCTAATACTTGTATTGGGGGGGGCACCCTCTTCCAATAATTTTTATTAATCTGGTTTCCGGCCTTCGCCGGAATGACGGAGAGCAGCGGCTGTTACCTCATTCACATAAGTAACCTTTCAGCACCACCGCCACGAATAGTCATACCGTTGAAGAACGGCATCCAGGAGTATAGTGCTGGAACCTGTCTAAACACCAAACACCTGCCTGAAGTGGTGGCTTTTGGCAACTATTTAAAGCATTTCCCTAAAACTATTATATATTAGTAAAATATTGAGTACAAAATAAACAAAGGGCGAAATATGCTTATCAAACGTCATGTTTCCAAAATTTCTCCAATTATTCTCCTCTTAACACTCCAGCTTTTTGCGATAGACACCAACTTCAAGATCACAAAAAGCAATCTCAAAAAACAGGCCGCAACATCTCAGTCCAGGGATTCACTTACTATCCAGTACGATTCAGAAGGTCACAGGCCAATTTTCATATCCGGGAGAATACCAGAACATAAAAGTTTATTACCGGGACTGAGTAAAGCGGCTTTTTCTGCTCAGCAAATAGTGCGTTGTCATGCTTTTCTTACTGAAATCAGTAATGTTTTGAAAATTACAAATTCTGAAGAAGAGTTGAATGTAGACATAAATGGCGAAGATACGGGTAGTAATAAGGTTGCACATTGTAAAATTTCACAAAAATACCGGGGCATCAGGGTTCTTGGCGCCGAAGCTACAGTTCATCTGCATAATGATCACGCGGAATTTGTAGGGCGTACTGTTGCGACGCCTTCAGTTTCTCTGGTTCCGGCCATAACTAAAGAACAGGCGATCGCATTTGCGGTAGCAGATCTGAAAAAAGATGGTTTTCTTTTGAGGGAGTTTACTCCGGAAGAGGAAGTATTCCTTGATTATAAAGAACCTGTCTGTGAACTGGTTATCGCTCCATTTCAGGAAACCGGCTCTGCTGATTGCCTGGCGTATCAGGTTTTAATCCGACCCGACATGCTGGCCTGGTGGGAATATGTCATTGATGCCAAAACAGGTGAAATCAGGCTGAAATACAACAGGACATGTGATGCGGGAGATGCAATTGCAAATGTAAAAGACCTGAGCGGTGTGCAACGGCTCATTCACACCTACCAGACAGATAAATTTTACATGATCGACGCATCACGTCCGATGTTCAATGCAGCACAATCACAGATACCAAACAGGCTTACCGGTGTAATTGTTACCTACGATTATCAGAACAGATATCCTGCCACATCATCATTTAATCTTATTACTTCAAATAACAATTCCTGGGATCCCAAAGCGGTTTCTGCTCAGTACAATGCATCGGTTGCCTATGAGTACTTCCGTGACACCCATGGCCGAAATTCTATAGATGGCTCAGGAGGGTCGGTACTTTCGTTTATCAATGTTGCTGATCAATATGGCGCTGCGATGGATAATGCATACTGGAACGGACGGGGTATCTATTACGGGAATGGATACAGGACGTTCAATTCGCTTGCAGGGGCTCTTGATGTTGCGGGTCATGAGATGACACATGGTGTTGTGGAAGCAACTGCGGCTCTCAGGTATGTTGGACAATCCGGAGCACTTAATGAATCGTTCGCTGATATTTTCGGATGCATGATCGAACGTCAGAACTGGAAAATGGGGGAATCGATTTTAAAACCGGGTGTATACCCTTCAAATGCAATGAGAGACTTGTCGAATCCACATAACGGGACATATAAAGATAGACCGGGCTGGCAGCCGCAATCCATGCTGGAATATCAGAACCTTCCTAACACAACCGCTGGTGATAATGGTGGCGTACATGTTAACAACAGTATCCCCAATTATGCTTATTATCTTTTTGCAACAGCAGTAGGAAAAGAAAAAGCAGAGCGTGTTTTTTACAAAACGCTTACCTCTTATCTCAGTGCGTCATCGCAATTTGCAGATTTGCGCATAGGAGCCCGGCTTGCCTGTGAGGAGCTCCATGGGAAAGAGTCAGAAGAAGCCAAAGCGCTTGCAGCGGCATTTGACAGTGTTAAAATATTCGACAATACACAGCCATTTGACCACGTTGAAGATATACCGGTAAATCCCGGAAAAGAGTACGTCCTTCTTACAGCAGCACCTCCGGCGAGCGACGGAACAACGCTTTACATTGCAGATAGTGCATTTGGATCACTGAAAGGAATATCAAAACGAAAGTTGGAGTTCCGTCCATCAGTATCGGATGATGGGAAAACTGTTCTCTTTGTAAGTAGTGACAAAAAGCTGATCGCGCTCACATTGGATGGTACAAATGCGACTGAAAAAGTCATCGACTCATTACACAGATGGTCCCGATGTGCAATTTCGAGAGACGGACAGCTCTATGCGGCAGTACGTGAAGTCAATGACACTTCTATTTATATAGGAAGAATGTTTGGAGGAAACCTTCAGAAATACAGTTTGAATGGACCCGCAAACAGTTCACATGGAGTTAGTGGAGCAATCATGTCCACTGCGCTGGAATGGAATTTCACAGGTGATAATGTTATTTATGATGTCTTTAATTCCTTGTCTGGACCGGGTGGAACGAATTTAACAAACTATGATATCGGTTTTCTAAGAGGATGGAATCCGGACTCGAATTCGTTTGGAGATGGAGAAGTGGGTAAACTTTTCAACAATCTGGCAGAAGGTCTCAGTGTCGGTAACCCTACCTATTCAAAGAATTCACCAAATATCATTGCCTATGAAAGTATAGATTATATGGAAGGTTCAATTTCAGTTGTTACCATGAACATGGAAAACAGAAAAACGGTAACTGTAGCAAATGCTGCATTTCCGGGGTATCCAAGCTATTCAAAAAGGGATGATAAAATCGCTTTCTCCACAATCGATTATGCCGATACTGTTGTCAAAGTCGTTAAACTGAAGAGTGACAAACAGACTGCAGATGGAAATTCGTCAATTGCGATAAGAAAGATGAAGTGGGCCGTATACTTTGCTATGGGCAGCAGGGATGCGACACCGGTATATCAGAAAAAGACAGCTGAAGCATCAGGAAGTGGCAGGCTGGCTGTGTCGATTCTTTCCTGCAAGAATGATATACGGACAATGATCACCGGGGCCTCTAATTCAACGGTTAGAATCAGTATATGCCGCGCTGATGGAAAAATAATACACAGGGAGAGGATATTCGCTGAGAAAGAAAAAACACCATACTGCTGGAGCGGAAATTTAGCAAATGGAAGAAAGGCCCGAACAGGTGTTTATTTCATGCGTATAGATACACCTCATCAGGCGGCGGTGACAAAAATTCCTTTTGTTAATTAGAAGTGCCGTTTCAAGATTCTGTGGCCCCGGGATTCCGGTAGGATGCCTCCATGACGCCAACTTCATAGGACAAGAGTCGCTATACCTGTTTTAACAGGTATGGCGTGATCTTTTAGAGGTACTCTTTAATTTGTCGAAACTGATCTGAGACTATGGAGGAAATCAGGCTCAAAGAGTTTGTTAAACTCGATCTTGAACAGATTGATTGTTTTCCTGATATTTAAAACCTTGTCAATTGAAGGTGCCCCGTCAACCTTTGTGGCAACAAAAAGGGTGTTACTTGTTTTTGATGGCTGATATTCAGGGGGTACCTCAAAAGTAATATTGAATTTGCTGCGTGCCATGTTGTCTGTTATCAGTTTAATGGTCGACTGCAGCCGTTTTTCTGTCAGGGTTTTCCATTTTGTGCCATTTACCGCAATGGCAGTAAAGAATGAGGCTGAGTAGATATCAGAATAATCAATCTCGTCCAGATCGCTTACGAAAAGGTAAACGACACCTTTGCATAGTAGAATGAAATTAACTATAAATATCGGATTCGGTCCTACTAAATCATAAAACACATCTCTTTGAAAAGAAACAAACTTCATTACAGTCTCCAGATTCTTTTCTGATACCTTTTTGTAAAACATGCATGTTGCGCAGTATTGGACAAAAGCAATTTGCCTCTCGAGATTCTCTTTAAGAATACCCGTTTTATCCTCCATAGCATAATATCCAGGTGTACCGGTCAGCATGGAAAACTTTCTGTAATTGTCGGTTTCAATAAAGTCACGGTAATCATCGGCCCATTTCTGCACATGTTCCACAAATCGCTCTTCCAAAGGTTGAAGCATGGGTCCCTCCAGTGTCGTTTTTTCGGATACTTATTTTAAGCGGGAAGAAGAAAGGTAATAGGTAATAATAAACTAATTTAAATATCACCACAGTTATAATATTTTTGGTGCTTCGGACATTTCCGGGTGATTTTTTGTTGAGATTAGATGATAGTAGGGGCGAACGGTATGAAGTGGTAGACTTTTTTTGACAATTTTCCAGATTGTTTATAAGTGGTCTTCGTTTTTCCCTATTTTGCATAAACTTCCTTCAGTACAGTACTGGGGGTCAGTGCTCGTCCCCCCCCCCGGGGTAT
>JAAYYB010000154.1 GCA_012515615.1 Fibrobacter sp. | reverse complement strand
TGTTGAGCGCTAAGGCTTTCAGGCGTCTTGATCTTATCACCTTGTCGATAAGACCTGCGCCGCCTTCAAGCCTTATCATCCCAACATCTTACGGTTTTTTGCTCTCCCCATCTGCGACTTTTAGGTTTAAAAAATCTCTGTCCTCTGGTATCGTGAGGATAATAAAAAAGCCACTGACATAAATGTCAGTGGCCTATGTATTGAGAAAATCAAAAGATCGAAAATCAGTAGTTCAGGCGATCTTTTTATCTTTTTTCAGTGAATAGATTGGCAGCGCTTCTTTAAGAACCGCCTCTTTAGTCACCATCACCTCTTTTACATCGTTCCGGGATGGTACTTCGAACATGATAGGAAGCAGTGCCCCTTCCAGCACGCTTCTGAGTCCGCGCGCTCCGGTCTTTTTGTTGCATGCGATCCTGACAACTTCCCGCAGGGCATCGCGGGTGAATGTCAGGCGAATGCCTTCCATCGAGAAGAGTTTCTGGTATTGCCTGGTGAGAGCATTTTTGGTTTCTGTGAGAATCTGCATCAGTGTTGCCTCATCGAGCTCATCAAGACCAAGAACCATCGGGAGTCTTCCGACAATTTCAGGGATGAGACCGTACCTGATCAGATCATCCGGTTCCACTTTACGAAGGATTTCCCCGACCTTATGGCGGCTCTTTTTCTTGACCTCCACATTAAAGCCCATCCTGCTTTCGCCGATTCTACCTTCGATAATCTTGTCCAGCCCTTCAAAGGCACCTCCGCAGATAAAGAGAATATCCCGGGTGTTGATCTGGATAAGATTCTGTTCAGGATGTTTCCTTCCGCCTTTAGGCGGGATGCTTGACAAGGTTCCTTCCAGAATCTTGAGCATCGCCTGCTGAACGCCTTCCCCCGATACATCGCGGGTTATCGACGGATTAGCCGATTTGCGGGAGATTTTGTCAAACTCATCTACATATATGATCCCTCTTTCAGCCTTGGGAACATCGTAGTTTGCCGCCTGAAGCAGCCTTACAAGCATGTTCTCGACATCTTCGCCTACATAGCCGGCCTCGGTGAAAATCGTGGCATCTACAATTGAAAATGGCACTTTGAGCAGACGTGCAAGAGTCTGAGCGATAAGGGTTTTTCCGGTACCTGTCGGCCCGATCATCAGAATATTTGATTTGTCAATCTCTACTCCATCATTATCGTTCTGTGAACGGGACAATATTCTTTTAAAATGATTGTAAGCGGCGACACAAACCCCCGTCTTTACTTCATCCTGACCGATTACATACTGGTCGATAAATTCCTTCATCTCTCTTGGAGAGGGAAGATTGTCGATACTGAGGTCGCCTGGAACAGTTGAGCGTTCCTCCCGCAGTATCTCATTGCACATCTCTACACATTCGTTGCAGATATGCACAGATGGACCGGTGATCAGTTTTCCGACCTCATCCGGTCCTTTACCGCAGAATGAACATTTGATTCCCGGATACCGGGGTCTGGTTGACATACGTGATTTATTCCCTTGCTGTCAAAATTTCATCAATCAGTCCGTAAGCTTTCGCTTCTTCGGCCGACATGTAGAAGTTACGGTCGGTATCCCGGGAAATAACCTCTATGCCCTGACCTGAATGCTTCTGGATGATCTCATTCAGATTGTTCTTTACGCGTACAATTTCCTTCGCGTGAATCGCAATGTCGGCAGCCTGCCCGCCAGCTCCGCCGATCGGCTGATGAAGCATCACCCTGGCGTGGGGGAGCGCAAACCGTTTCCCTTTTGTGCCGGCTGCAAGAAGCACTGCTCCCATGCTGGCGGCCTGCCCGATACATATGGTGGATACATCGGGTTTTATGTACTGCATCGTGTCATAGATAGCCAGCCCGGATGACACAACACCGCCGGGGGAGTTTATATAGATGGTTATGTCTTTTTCAGGATCCTCATATTCCAGGAATATGAGCTGAGCCATAACCAGGTCTGCAGTTGTATCGTCAATGTCGGATCCCAGGAAGATGATCCGCTCTTTTAACAAACGCGAATAAATGTCGTAAGAACGCTCGCCTCTTCCGGTCTGCTCAATTACCATTGGAACCAGTGGCATAACTAATCCTTTCTTATTACGAATTCCTGTTCTATTATTACCAGCCGGAGGAAAAATTATTGCACAGAAAAACTGTTTTTTTGCTGACCGGGCGCACACTTTTCTCAGCTCCGGATGAGGAAAAAAGATAACCCGGTTATCAAAAAAACAGAATATAAACAAAAAATATCTCTGCGCACCGGCCGGTAGTTAAATTTTTGCAACCAGCCACCGATGAATCAGAAACTTTCACCGCAAGGCTTATTCCCTGACCTCAGAACTGCCTTCCCCGATAAGATAGTCCAGAGTTTTCTGCTCTTTGAGATCATCACGAATTCTAAGAGTCGTTCCGTTTTTGCGGAAATTCTGCTTGAGCTCCTCAAAAGGCTGGTTGTAAATATCCGCCAGACGCTGGATTTCCTTATCAACCTCTTCCTGGGTCGCTTTAATATTCTCTTTATCTGCGATAAATTCGATAATCCGCTGACGCTTGATGGAACGCACTGCAGTATCGTTATATCTGGATTCCAGTTCTTCACGGGTGGGCGCTGCAGTTCCGGGGCGCTGATACCGCGTGGCTTCCTGCTGCATGTAATCTATAAACTGCTCTACCCGGGCAGGGGGCACCTCGAAAGGATTATTTTCTATCAACTTATCGATTGCTTTGTTGTAAGCCTCGTTTTTTGCCTTGTTTTTCTCTTCTTCCTCAATGTTCTTTTTAAGCTGCTCCCGCAGCCCCGCCTCATCTTTCATCTCTCCACCGAGTTTCTTGAAAAACTCTTCGTTTAGCTCAGGCAGAACCTTTTCCTGAACCGCAATAATCTTTATTTGAAACTGCCCGCCTTTACCCGCTACGTCGGCATCGGGATAGTCTTCGGGAAAATTTATGTCAAGATCGACAATATCATTTGCAGAGTGCCCGATCAGGCCCTTGTCAAAATCCTTTATCCGGTTTTCTCCGCCAAGCTCAATAGGGTAATTGGGGTTTTTAATATCCGGGCGTTCCTGCCCATCGATAGATACTTTCAGGTACTCATAGCTGAGAAAATCACCTTTCTTTGCCTCACGCTCCACGTCTTTAAATTCGGCAAAACGTTCCCGGAGCTGACTGAGAGCATCATCTACATCACTGTCCTTGATCTTCTTTGGTGATGATTTAACTTTGAGTTTGTCGTATCCCTTGATCTCTATCTCAGGGTCAACCTGTGTTTCTACTGTAATATGAATTGCCTCCCACTCAGGCGCCTTCATATCAGTTACATTTGCAGGAGAGACGGGGGTGATTTTGTTTTCATCACAGGCATCCTTGTAAGACTTCTGTATAAGCTCGTCTACCACTTCCGCTCTTATGGCTCCGCCAAAGCGCTGCTTTATTATAGTCAGTGGAATCTTTCCAGGCCTGAATCCGGGAAGCTTGATGTCCTTTTTAACTTTACTTAATTTCTGGTCAAACGCACTCTGTACTTCCTGCTCCGGGATTTCAATTTCGAGTATCCTCTTCCAGCTTTCCGGTTCTGAAACAGTTGCTTTCAAGTGTAAATAGCCTCCTGAGTGATTGTTAATTTGCCAGAGTTATGAGATTTGCGAGGGGGGGGACTCGAACCCCCACAGGTCGCCCTACCAGATCCTAAGTCTGGCGCGTCTGCCAGTTCCGCCACTCTCGCTGAAAATTCCCCTGAAAGGGATAAATCTAATGAAAATAAGTGATATTCAGGAAAATTCCAAACCAGATGGAAGGAAATTATGAATTACGAAATTATGAATTACGAATTACGGATTTCGGAAAGCGGCGACTTCAGTTTTCAACTGTTCCTCGGCAACTTGCAACTTTTGTCCCGCAACTTGTAACTTTCAACCTGTGACATTAAACTTGTGTCTTGCAACCTGAAACTTGTGTCTTGTGTCTTGCAACTTGTGTCTTGTGTCTTGCAACTTGTGACTTTCGACTATGAACCGTTCCGGAACAGCAGATTTACCTCTTCATTACGGCACTGTCCCTAAGTGGCTCTCAGAGCGCATGACTGCCCTCGGAAGAGAGATCGTTTCTGCCATAGTTGAAGACTACGGGCCCGATGAGGTATTAAGAAGGCTTTCTGATCCGTTCTGGTTTCAGGCGCTGGGATGTGTACTGGGAATGGACTGGCATTCCTCCGGGATCACTACTTCTGTCACCGGCGCGCTCAAAAGAGCCATCAACCCCCTTTCCAGTGAGCTGGGACTTTATGTGTGCGGCGGAAGGGGCAAACACTCCTTACGCACTCCGCAGGAATTGATGGACCATTCGGGAAAAACCGGTCTTGATGGTGAGTCGCTGGTGAAAGCCTCAAAACTGAGCGCAAAAGTGGATAATACCTGCATTCTGGATGGCTTCAGCCTTTATCTTCACACTTTTATAGTGTCCCGTGATGGAAACTGGGCGGTAGTGCAGCAGGGAATGAATCAGGAGACCCGCATGGCCCGCCGCTATCACTGGCATTCGAAGAATGTAAGGTCATTTGTAGATGATCCCCATACCGCGGTAATAGGCGCCAATCAGGGAATGATCATCAACCTCAGTGACAGCAGAGCATCCGATAACAGGAGAGGAATCACCGAATTTCTGCTTCAGCATCCCGATAAACAGCTTCAGGAACTTCGTCACCTTACAATGCCATCACCCCACCAGGTCAGGCCGGAACATGTTAATTCAAAGCGTCTGGGCGCAGTGCTCACACTGGCTTACGAGAAACAGTACCGGGAGTTTACCGATGTATTGCTGCTTCCAGGAGTGGGCCCCCGTACAATTCAGTCTCTTTCTCTTGTAAGTGAGGTGATTCATGGTGCCCCGGGGCGTTTTGATGATCCGGCAAGGTTTGCCTTTGCCCACGGCGGAAAAGATGGAGCCCCGTT
The DNA here is from genome assembly GCA_012515615.1 of Fibrobacter sp. Classification (GTDB taxonomy): domain Bacteria; phylum Fibrobacterota; class Chitinivibrionia; order Chitinivibrionales; family Chitinispirillaceae; genus JAAYIG01. Next base: position 6,682 of record JAAYYB010000154.1, on the reverse strand, counting down.
TCCTGTTCCACTGAAAATCTATGATGAGAGTATTTCTGTTCTGCGTAATGCGGTGAACAGAGCCAGGCTGGGAAACAGCGATAAATTGAGGGCCATTCAGGCCCTTGGAAAATTGACTCAGGCCATAGAAAGAAGACATGAGCCGTTTGCCGATGTAAAAAAGGTCATAAGGCATGAATGGAAAAATTCCGCAAAGTATGGGGGTATGACAATAAAAGGTCCTGTAGCGGAGAAAAAAGATATAAAGAATGAAGGGGAGCAGTTGTCGTTGTTTTGAAACCAGTAGTTGACGTCCTCACCCGGTCAGAAGTCGAGAAAAGTGGTCAACATTTGTAAAAGTTACATTCGTGTTTTCCGGTCATTCGTAATTCATAATTTTCTTTTTGGAAGAGGGTGTCCCCTCTTTCGCTCCAGGCCGTCGAGGACGCCGGTCTTACGCTATCACCCCGTGTTGTCCACCGGTTGTGGAGGCAGTTACCACCATTACGGTTTCGTTATTCCTTCTCAACGCACAGACGAACTGTAGGTAGATTAAAATTGTTGTAGCCTGGAAGAACCAAGGTTGTAACATTCGGGTAAATAAAGGTAGTTACATTGGTTTCGGAATGGAAGAAGCCCTCCCTGACGGTCAGGCCTCGGAATAGTATACGGATAGTACACGGATAGTAAACGGATAGTAAACGGATAGTAAACGGATAGTAAACGGATAGTAAACGGATAGGACCCGAAATGGTGAGCAGGCACGATAATCGGAGCCCCGACTGTCAAGGAGGGGTCATACAAACAGTTAAGAATTTTTGGAAGAGGGCGTTCCCTCTTTCGCTCCAGCCCGTCGAAGATGCCGGTCTTGCGCTATCACCTGGTGCTGTCAACCGGTTGTGGAGGCAGTTACCGCCTTCACGGTTTCGTCATTCCTTCTCAACGCACAGACGAACTGTAGGTAGATTAAAATTGTTGTAGCCTCCCGGAAATTAGATAAGTAAGGTCGGTGAATATAACGTGTCAGGATTGTAAACGAGAACAATACTCATTTAAAATTATAAATTACGAAAATTATGAATTACGAATTTCGGATTAACCACGGGTTCATAGGTTCAGAGGTTCTTTCTTGGTGAACGTTGAACCCTGAACGCTGAACGCGAAACGATGACCTATATCCAGAATGGTACATGCTTGATTCTTACAGGCTATAATAAATTTTAATCTACCACCAGTTCGCCACTGCGCTGCAAGGTCGTTTGAAAATGTGAAGACCCTGCCTGCCTCCACAAAAGGTGGACAACACGGGGTGATAGCGGAAGACCGGTTTCTTAACCGGGCTGGAGCGAAAGAGGGAACGCCCTCTTAAAAAAAATTACGAATTACGAAATATGAATTACGAAGTACGCGGGCACCCTATTCCAAAAAAATCTCAGTCCTATTTTTTATCTTTACCAAAAACTCTTTTTCGAAAAATTCGGGTATCATTTGTGAAAGAAAGCTGCATTTTTCAAGGGCACGGTTTTTTTAATAAAAATATCTTGATTTTTAATTTTTCTGAACTGTATACTTTAGACATAATCAGCAACTTTAGTTGAGCATTCATACGGACTGCTCGGGAAAGGGGGAGCAAAACAGGGTTATTTTCTGTTTTAATTCACCTATTTTAAATTTTTGATCAAACTTGAGGAGGAATTATGAGTAGAAATAAAGGTTTTACACTGATTGAGCTTATGGTTGTTATTGTAATTATGGGTATTCTGGCGGCTCTGGCAATTCCGAAATTTACAAATGCTTCTGCAAAAGCAAAGATGAGCGAGGCTCCGCCCGTATTGGCAGCATACGAATCTGCACAATTGGCACGCCTTGCTGAAACAGGAACTATCGGTGCACTTTCGGATTTGATTTTTGATGCTCCCGACAGTACCGATTGGTGGGGCTGGGATGGTGCTACTCTTGGAGAATATCAGGCTAATGCGCTAGTCGCAATGGGTAATTTTGAAGCGGGGTCTTATCTAAAAACAAAAGTTGACAGCGCCAGCGCTATCAGCCATTTTTCAAATGATTCTACAAATGCCAACAAGTTCCTTCCGAACTTCAATGCAAAAGGCGAATAAGAAGTACAGTAAGCAATCAGCAATACTTAAGGGTCCCTCCGGGACCCTTTTTTTATTATTGCGGGAGAGTAAAATAGAAGCAGGCTCCTTTACCGATCTCTCCTTCAGCCCAGATCTTCCCGCAGTGCTTTTCGATAATCTTACTGACTGTGGCCAGCCCGGTCCCCGTACCTTCAAATTCACTCTCTGAATGGAGTCTCTGGAAGATGCGGAACAGCTTCGCGGCATATCTGCTGTCAAAACCTGCCCCGTTATCTTTAACAAAGTAAATGAGCTCTCTGCCTTTAGATTCAGTTCCAAATTCAATTTTTGCACCGGAGGTTTTTCTGGTGAATTTCCAGGCATTGGAAAGCAGGTTCTGAAGCACGACTGTAATGAGAGTGGGATCGCAGTAAGCAGACAGATTCTCCTGAATCATTACATCCACACACCGCTCAGGTTCCTGGCTCCTGAGATCATCTATGACAGTCAGCGCGATTCCGCTAAGGTCAGTTCTGATTTTATTAAGCTTTGAGGTGGTTAACTTCGAGAGAGAGTAGATTGCCTCAATCATTTTTTTCATTCTAATAACAGAAGAGTTGATCCGCTCTACGCGCTCTTTCCCCGTGTTATCCATCTGCTGAGAATAGTCTTCCTGAAGAATGCTGCTGATCCCCTCGATTGAGCGCAGGGGGTTTCGCAGGTCGTGAGCAAGTGTATATGCATACAGGTCGAGTTGATCATTGGATTTTTTGAGCGATACTCTTTCCATCTGCAGCTGTTTACTGTGCTCCTGAGATTCAAGCTGAAGTTTGACATTTCTGGAAATGATCAAACTCGTAATGAAAATTGTAAAAATAGAGAGGCCACGGTTATAAATTATGATCCAGGAATCGATATGATAGCTTGAAACGAAGTACCCTGCGATGATTAAAATAGTACTCAGGATCGTGATATGAAAAATTAACCGCCCGGATTTTGCGGACCATGCTGCAAGAAGCGGGATCGTATAAAGCATCCCGTCTGCAACACCCTGGGGTGTGAAGTAGTCCAGAACAAAGATAAGAAAGCATAAAAGGAACACCAGTAGGTCGAAACGGAAAAATATTGGGTTTGTTACAGCCATCTGATTCAAAACGTATCAATCATTATGCCTGTATTTGACAGGGACGGAATGCTTTTATAATTTTAGAAAAAAGAGAGAAGAGCAGTCATTCCCCAATTTCTTTCTGTTTCTTTTTAGTTCAGAAGATTACTCAGGAATTATTTTTAAAGAAAATAAGCCGTATTTTAGTGTTGGTCTTTTTATATCTATGAAAATTTTTCAGCAAAGTCTTCAGAGAGCTCTTCAAGACTTATCAAAACTTCCTGAGAACATAAGAACAACAGTTCAGACATTGGTGCTCAGTCTGGCAGCTGCGGCCGGTTCAGTGCTGTTTATGCTGCTTATCAATTTAGTATTCAAGATGCTCTATATAAGAGCATCTTCATTATCGACTGGCACCTTTCTTATTCTGAGCTTTATCTTCACTATAACATCCTCGTTTGCAGTTGCCCTGCTATTGAAGAAAAATCCTGCTGCTGCGGGCAGCGGCATACCCCAGGCCAAAGCTGCTTACTGGAAAGACCTTGGATATATTCCTCTTAAAACTGTAGTAATCAAGTTTATTGCAGGGATAATCAGTGTAGGCGGCGGAGCAAGCCTGGGGAGAGAGGGCCCGACGATATTTCTTGGGAGCGGGATAGCATCATGGCTTTCCGGCCTGACAGGAACAGCCAAGCGACAGCGCAGAGCGGCACTGGCTACAGGTGCCTCAGCCGGACTTGCTGCTGCATTCAACACCCCTCTTGCCGCTATTACTTTCTGCATAGAAGAGCTCATTAATGATCTTAACACCCGATACCTTGGCCGTGTCGTTCTGGCTTCGCTTTTCGGGGCCTTGACTGTTTATGCTATGGTGGGAAAACAGCCGTCCTTTACACTTCCGAATGTGACAAGTGAATACTGGCTGACGTATGTTCTTATTCCATTAGTCGCCCTCTTTTCTTCTTTGCTTGGTGTGATTTTTCAGAAATCAATACTGCGTATCCGTCCTAAAACCAAAAAATCAAAGCTTTACCCGGGATGGTTAAGTCCCTGTGTCGGCGGTGTTCTTACCTGGATTATCGGATCTGCAGTCTTCCTCTCTACCGGTAAAATCGGTATTTTCGGTTTAGGCTACAACGATCTTTCAGACTCTCTTGTAAATGGCACAGTCTGGTGGATCGCAGGGATTCTTCTGGCGGGAAAACTGGTTGCGACAGTGATCAGTTACGCTTTCGGGGGCTGTGGCGGAATTTTCTCGCCTACACTTTTTATAGGTGGAATGTGCGGTGCCCTGATTTCCGGGCTGGCCTCTCTGTGGCTTCCGGCAACAGCTTCGGATCATGTTATACTTTCCACAATAGGAATGAGTGCCTGTCTTGGAGCAGTGATACGGGCACCCCTTACATCAACACTCATAGTTTTTGAAATGACCCATCAGTTTGAGATTGTGCCCGGACTGATGCTCAGCGCTGTGGTCAGTCAACTAGTCGGCCATCTTGCCGGGAAACACAATCTCTACGATGCTTTACTTCTGCAGGACGGGCATGAACTTCTGAAGATAAAGCCGCCAAGGGATCTTCAAAGCTGGCAGAATGTCCCGGTTTCACATATCATGTGTTCCAAACCGGTGGTGGCAGATTCTTTAGAACCAGAAAAACTTGGTTCTATTCTGGCATCAACACCTTACAAACGATTCCCTTTTATACAGGAAAACAAAATTGCCGGTCTATTGACAAGAGAGTCGATTGAACTCGCGCTCTCTTCAGGCGGACAACCCCAGATCGCTGAAGTCTGTATCACAGATATAAATTCAACGGTAAAGGAAGCGGCAGACCGGTTCATGCATTCTCCTCATGGATTTCTGGTCATAACAGACTCAACGAAAACGACTCCCGCAGGGATTCTTACCCTCCACGATCTCCTTCGCGCACAAGCCTCGGTAGCAGAATAGCAGTTTACCTGAAAATCCTGGCATACCGGTTGCAGTCAGCATAGCCTTTAAGGGCTTTTTAGCATGGCAAAATTCATCCGTGATTTGATTTACTGGCTTAATCAGAGCCTGTGGTTTATTCCGCTTGTAATGATTATTCTGACATTCGCGCTCTCTTTTCTCTTCATACAAATAGATAAATCCCTTCATTTGCATGTTGATCCTGAACAGTTCGATTTCCTGTTTAAAAGCCAGGATGGCGCCAGGCAGGTGCTGGCCACTATAGCAGGATCGATGATTACAGTGGCCGGTGTGGTTTTCTCTATCTCTCTGGTTGCAATTTCCATGGTATCTTCACAGTATGGCCCCAGAGTGCTTCCTGACTTTATGAGAAACCGTCTGAATCAGATTGTACTTGGAATTTTTTCTGCCGCATTTCTTTACTGCACTATAGTGCTTGCGGAATTCTCCTGGCCCGATGAATTGCAGGTCGTTCCGGTAGTGTCAATTTACTTCGGATTTGTGCTCTCCCTTTTAAGCATCATAGTGCTTATCTATTTCATTCACAACATACATAATTCAGTTCAGATAACCACAATTATCGCACACTCTGCTAAAGAGATCGATAAATACATTGAAAAAACATATCCGCTCTATAAATCCGGTTATTGTGAAAGCCCACCTGACAGAGATGGACTTGTTGTGAACTCTGTAAAGAGCGGTTATGTGCAGGATATCGATGATGAAGGGCTACTGATCTATTCAGAGAAACATGACCTGGAAATTGATGTGCTGCGTAACCCTGGTGAATTCGCGGCGGCAGATTCGCCTTTAGTGAAAGTGAAAAACTGGCCCTATCACAGATCTGCAAAAAAACTGGAAAAAAGGATGAATTCATTTTTCTCTATCGGGGCTCAACGTACGCCAATAATGGATATACTATATAATGTGGAAAAACTGGTGCAGATCGCTCTGCGGGCCCTCTCACCGGCAATCAATGATCCCCTTACGGTTCTATTGTGCATCGATCGCTTAGGAGAAGCTCTTGTTAAAACAGCTTACCGTTTCGATCCTCACTGCTCATTTGCCGATAGAAAAGGCAAAATCAGGCTGCATATCTCTTTTCCCACTTTTAATGACCTGCTCTATGAGGGGTTTGAGCCGATTCTGCTTTTGGGCAGATCAAATCCGCGTGTGATCTTGCATCTGGTGAATATCCTTACAGAAATCACAGAGCATGTGAATAGTTCCTCCAGACTGGAAGCAGTAGCTGAGTTAGCAAAGGCAATTGAGATAGAAGAGGGGGACAGGATGTCGATTCACAGGAAAAAACTGTTTCCTGCTTACAAGCGGCTGCATGCGAAAATCTATGAAGTCAGAAAAAGATTGACGGCTCAAGAAAAATAGAGCGGCAGGTTGCTTAATGCGAAATATCTAAATGCGAAGCGTTTACCCTTTGCGGTCTTTGCGTCCTCTGGTGTGCCAGTCGAACTGGCCACTCTTGATAGATGAAAGGGTCTATCCATGTTAATTGCTCATTTGACATGTAGAGACGGCCTCTCTTGTAAGGGTAACCGAACAGGGGGAGCA
>JAAYYB010000153.1 GCA_012515615.1 Fibrobacter sp. | reverse complement strand
TGCAAAACATGCTATCAGGGGATTTTCTGATTCTGTCAGAAGTGAACTCATCCATAATAAAAATAAAGTTTGGATTACTACCGTTCATCTACCAGCAGTTAATACGCCCCAATTCTCCTGGTGTAAAAACAATCTGGAAAGAAAGCCTCAGCCTGTTGCGCCTGTGTACAAGCCGGAAGTTGCTGCTGAGGCCATATTCTGGGCTGCCCATCATCGCAGGCGGGAAGTGGTCCTGGGTGGAAGGTCACTACTTTTTATCTGGGGAAACAATTTTTTTCCAGGTATTGCTGACTGGTATACTGCCAAAACCATGTACGATGCTCAGCAGTATGATGGCCTGGACAGCAAGAACCGGCCTGATAACCTCTGGAATTCAGTTGAAGGCAATTTCGGTTCAATCGGTAACTTCTCTAAAGGGCAGCGCACAAAAAGTTTCAACCTGATGCTTTTAAAGCTCCCGGGATATCAGTATCTGGGGATGTTTATTGCCTCGCTCTTATTATCGGGTGTTTTTAAATATCTGATAAAATCAATCAAATATAAAGGGAAATCCTGATTACGGATAGGGGCAGGTAAACCGGTTGCAGAAAATGAATCTGATTAGGTTGTATTGTTTCTGCCATTTGCTTGACGTTACTGCAGAAGTGAAATCAACCCTTTTCGTACCATCATCACTGCTATCGCCGCCAGAAAAAGGCTGGATATTTTTGACAGGATTGTGGAACCGGCATTGCCGATATATTTCATGATGTAACCTGAACCCAGAAACAGAAACCCTGCAATCAGAATATTGGCAACCATGGCAGCGGCTGTAATAAAAGATCCGTATTGCCTTGCAAGAAGCATTATGGTTGTAAGAACCGCAGGACCCACAAGCAGTGGTACCCCGAGAGGGACCGGCCCCAGAGACTGTGCCTGGGCCTTTCGAAGCTTTTTTTCTGTAGTCAAAAGTTCACTTGTTGAAATAAGAAAAAGAATTATTCCCCCTGCGATCATGAAATCTTCAACGGTAATTCCAAGCATCCTCAGAACGGCTTCGCCAATGAATAAAAAAAGTAAACCCACGATGACAGCGGTTAAAGTCGAGGTGTAGATCAGGTAGTGCAGATGCTTCTTTTGGAATCCCTGTGTAAAAGAAAGAAACAGAGGCAGCAGTCCCAGAGCATCAACAGCAACAAACAATGGCACAAAGCAGAGCCAGAAAGCTTCTAAATTCATGATGATTATTCCCTGAATCTGTTCAGTAAAGATTCGTGTATAAAACCATTAGATGCAATATAGCGGTTATTCTCCGGGCTGAAAGGCTTACCGGAATGATCGGTTATTTTCCCTTTTGCCTCCTGAATTATAGTAGCACCGGCGCAGTAGTCCCAGATCTTATCATCAAATTCGATCACAGCATCAACTATGCCTTCGGCCAGGTAGGTAAGATTGCGCACTGATGCCCCGAATATACGGATATTGAGGACTTCAGGGGCAAGGTTTTTCAGGACCTCCAGCTTGTCTCCGGCACCAGTTTTCATCCCTGAATCGTAAGATATCGTACAGTCCTTCAGGTCTTTGACACTTGAAACACTGATCCGTTTATCGTTTTAAAATGCTCCCGAGCCTTTTTCCGCATAGTATAGATTCCCGTCTGATGGCAGGTAGATAATCCCTGCAATGAATTCTTTCCCTTTAATGAGCCCGATGGATACTCCGAACATGCCGATTCCCTTGATAAAATTATGAGTCCCGTCAAGAGGATCAATCACCCAGACATATCCGTTTTCTTCTTTTGCAGCACGGCTTCCGCCCTCCTCCCCTATTATCCCGTGGTCAGGCCAGGATGATCGAAGTGCGGAGGTAATTATCCGTTCTGATTCTTTGTCAAGATTGGTTACCAGGGTCTGGTCGCTTTTACGTTCAATCGTAGTAATGCGGCCGAAATTCTCCATCAGAAAGCCGCCCGCTTCACGGGCCGCGTTAATCCCGACTGTCAGAAATTCTTTCATATTGTCCTGTTTTACTGCTCTTTGAAGTTGCAGGTTATAAAGTAGAAGTCTTCTTCCCGTTTAGTGGAAATTTTGTATCCTGAATTAGAGAAAACAGTAAGCATCAGGCTGTTTTCGGCTTTCACTTTGGCCTCAAAGCCATTGACACCGCGCTTTCTTGCGATATCACTCAGTATTGAGAGGAGTATGGTTCCGATCCCTTTTGACTGCCAGTCATCTCTTACCACAAAAGATACATCCGCGCGCATCGTTGCCGGATTAAGATAATAATGCGCCACACCGGCAATCTGTTCTCCGCCAAGATCCTGAACAAGTGCGGCGATTGCCATGTCTTTTGAGAAATCTATGGTGGCAAAATCCTGAATAAACTTATGCGGGAATACCTTTGTTGATTGAAAAAAACGGAAGGCAATCGATTCCTCCGACAAATCATAAAACATGTCGCGCAATCCTTTTTCATCACTGGCCTTTATCGGCCTGATAAAAAGCTCTGTCCCGTCAGCCAGTATTCTTCTGGTTTCGTACTCGGATGGATACCGCGAACCGCCCGACGAAAGCTCTTTCTGGTAAGAGAAGATGTAATTGCGGCTCTTTGCTTCTTTCAGAATATCATTTCTGAAGTCAGGATGGGCGATTTCAGCCAGGGCTAAAACCCTTTCTCTTATATTTTTCCCGAACAAGTCAGCTACTCCATATTCTGTGACTACATAATGAACATCTGCACGGCTCAGGACAACTCCGGCTCCATCAGTCAGTTTTGGCACAATCCGCGATACCTTGCCATCTCTGTCCGTCGAGCGGAGTGCGATTATGGATTTGCCGTTTACGGATCTGGATGCTCCAAGCGCAAAGTCCACCTGACCACCAACCCCGGCTGTAAAATTGTACCCTTCAGAATCAGAACAGACCTGCCCGGTCATGTCAATTTCATATGCTTCATTTACAGCCACCATTTTCATATGCTGACGTATAATATGAGAAGCATTGACGTATTCAGATGGCCTGAACTCAAACATCGGGTTTTCGTGAATGAAATCGTAGAGCTTACGGGTTCCCATGCAGAAGCTGGTGGTTATTTTGCCCCTGTTGAGAGTCTTTCTGGAACCGTTGATAATCCCGCTTTCCACAAGAGGAATTATTGAATCATTGAACGTCTCTGTATGAATTCCGATATCGTGTTTCTCACCAAGAAATCTGAAAACACTCTGGGGAATATCACCAATACCCGCTTGAAGGGTCGAACCATCTTCTATCAATGAGACTACATTTTTTGCTATTGCATCGATCACCGGATCATCTTCCGGAAGTCTGTACTCCAGGATCTCTTTGTTGCTTAAGACTATCGCATCCACCCGTTCCAGAGATATGAATGAATCCCCCATTGTCCTTGGCATCATCTCATTGATTTCAGCAATGATAAGAAGGCTGTTCTCAACTGCTGATTTAACGATGTCAACTGAAATGCCAAGGCTCAGGTTACCGTTGCGGTCCGGCGGACTGGTCTGAATAAGAGCCACATCTATCGGCAGCCTGCCGGATTTGAAAAGATGCGGAATTTCAGAGAGATGAATCGGGATGTAGTCGCCTGATCCGTTGTTAATGCCGCTGCGTGTATTCGGGGAAACAAAGAAACTGTTAGTTCTGAATTTACTGGAAAGATTTTCTGCCATGTAAGGCGCGTCACCCAGAGTATAAAACTGATATATCTCCGCATCTGCTATATTATTCTCAGAACTTACCATCTCACTTATCAGTATCTGAGGCTGTGCGCACCCGCCGCCGATAAAGATCCTGTTTCCAGCATTAATCTTACTGATCGCCTCTTTAGCGGTAGTCTGCTTTTGCATGTAAAGTTCCTTCCATGCGGGCATATTCAGTACCTTTCCTTTGAAAGAATGATTCTTGCGTCGACAACAAAGGCGCCATCACCTTTCTGGCCGACCTTTAACGGGTTGATATCAACTTCGTCAATTTCCGGAAAGTCGATTACCAGTTGAGAAAGGCGCTGGAGATTGATCACTATCGATGGTACATCCACCGGCTTCTCCCCTCTTGCGCCTGTGAGAAGTTTGTAGGATTTGGTGCTTGAAATCTTAGGTGGTCGACTTTTTTTGACTTAAATTAGACATTTAATAATTGTTTTCCCTGTCAGTGCTGGTCAGGCTGCTACAGGCAACGTGACCTTCCCAATATAAACATCTACTGGGTAATTGTAAAGTA
>JAAYYB010000152.1 GCA_012515615.1 Fibrobacter sp. | reverse complement strand
TGCTCCCCCTGTTCGGTTACCCTTACAAGAGAGGCCGTCTCTACATGTCAAATGAGCAATTAACATGGATAGACCCTTTCATCTATCAAGAGTGGCCAGTTCGACTGGCACACCAGAGGACGCAAAGGGCGCAAAGGGGGAAACACTTCGCGTTTATAAGAATCCCAGTTTCATGCAGTTGTATTTATTGTAATCCCCGTCCTGTAAACGCAGAGCATTTATACTTTGTGTCCTCATTTTTTCACCTTTGCGGTTTTTCCTCTGCGTACTTTGCGCACTCTGCGTTTAAATTCCGATCTTATTTCCGGTTTTTATTCTATTAAACCATTTACTATCCGTTCACAAGTAAAATGTTACAAAGAATTCATTCGTGTTTACTGCGAGCACGTGGCTTAATGCTTTGCCAGTTTTACAACCCAGACACGTTATATTCACCGGCCTCACAGGCTGATTCCGTGAGGCTATAATAAATTTTAATCTACCACCAGTTCGTTTCTGCGGCCGTAAGGGTGTTTGGAAAATGTGATGAAATCGCCTGCCTTTGCAACTGGGGGACAACACGGGGTGATAGCGCAAGACCGGCGTCTTCGACGGGCTTGAGCGAAAGAGGGGACACCCTCTTCAAAAAATTTTTTATTCCTGTTTATTACTTGTATCAGGGACACACTCTTCAAAAATGGTGATACGATAAAGATGCCTGAAAGATCTTACGCTCAACAGATTACGATTTTTGTCTCATCCAGCTGCGTTTTTTAGAACTATCAGTTTACTGTATTGCCCTGTATTAGTAAACAGTTAATTTAACTGAAACGGCGGGTACCGGTCAGTCAAAAGAAGAAATGCATACGCATCTACCCGAAGTGACCACCTGAATACAGAGACTGTAAACCGGTGCATTTCAGGAGGGTATTTGCCGGTGAACAGAATTGAAAACCAGGCGAAAAGTGTCACAAATAATACGGCAACAAATAAAAACATCAGAACGATATAATGCGGGATATCCAGAAACCATTTCACCAGAGGCATTCCCCTGTGTAATTCCGCCGCAGTATCCGGGTATCTAAGTGTCAACTTAACCTGCTGCTCATCTTCAATTGCAGGGTACTCATCACGGAGAAGAAAAAGGTATGCGGTAATCCTGGCCATGAACTTTGTTAAATATAAGACCCAGTCAAACCAGACTCTGGGATACTTGTACCTGAATACAATTGACAGCAGTATCGGCAGAAACAGAAAACCTCCGCCTGCAACCGCACACTCTTCCGATTGAAAACCAACTATCAAAACAAACAGAAATAGAACCGGAAGAACCATGAAAATACGGAAAAAGGCAACTAAACGATCCGACTTTTCAGGGCACTCTATTGACAAATCCGCATACGGATAATCAAACTGATTCTGACTTGTTTCCATCTTCACTTCCTTTGTAAAATCTCCGGTTCAGTGTCGAGGCTAAATAAAATATATCACTTTTTACCTTTTGCGATTCTTACTTCTAAAGATTATCAGTCAGCCTTCTCCGGATAACCTACTGTCTGAACAAGTATGATCTTCTTCGGTACAGAAATTCCCATCGCTTTAGAGAGCGCTTCACGGTCCACAGATCCTCTTACCACAGTGGACAGCCCCTCCGATGCGCAAAACAGGTATACATTCTGGCTTACGTAACCGGCATGGGCCCCCGAATAGATTACCTGATCTTCTTTAGATGCGCCTTTCATCCGGGATAAATCTGATACAAAGACCAGGTTCAGCGGAGCTTTTCCCGCAAATCCCTGCATCCCTGTTTTCTTACGCAGATCCCCTTTTACAGTCATCTCGAGCTTGTTTTTGCCGGCATTATACAAATAGGCTCCTTCAGCCGTTACCGCATAAACCTCAATATCCTGCCAGTTTCTTGCTGAAGGCGCGGTACGCTTACCTGAGTCCTGGCGATTAATTCCCCATGCTGCCCACAGCAGATCAGACAGTTGCTGAACAGGCAAGGGCTTTGTGCTGAAATCCCTGGATGACTGCCTCGCCTTGAGAGCCTCCATAAGCGGCATCCCTCCAGTCATATCAGGCGCCGGAAGAGAGATATCAGCAAGTTCCTGTGCCGACACTGAAAAACATGTCATGAAGGAGATTATCACAGCCAGGTATTTACACATCTCACTGACTCCATCTTAAGTTATTGTTTATTAATAATAAGCAATATAGTACCTGACTTATGCGCTCGAAAAGAAATGAAATGCATTTATACCCTTAACCTGAAAAAAGGCAGATATACCACTCTGGTGGTATATCAACAACTTTGAAATTCTTTATGCTCAAGGGATATGCGCAATTCGCTCTGATCCGGGTGCATAAGTCAGGTTATAAAAAAAAGGTGAGCGCATCCCGCACTCACCCAATCCTGTAAAATTATCTTAAACCTGAAAAACCTTTTACCTCATCAATGCTCTTGAGATTACCTGAGTCCCTTTATCTCCTTCAAAACGCAAAAAGACGATTTCCCGGTTGCTGTTGCTGAAAGAAAGTGTCCTTGTTTGCGGGGATATTTTTCCACTCTGAATGCTGCGCCCGTTGAGATTTACAAGAGAATATGACTTAAAACCGTGCGATACCGGAAGCACAGTTTCAAAACCGTTTTTCGTTGAATTCACCTTTATGCCGGAGATTACCGCTCTCTCTGTCCGCTTTTCAACAGGTGTGCCACTGAAAGTAAGTACAAAGTAATCAACATTAAGGGCGCCATTGTAATTTAGTGCTATTGTAGTCTGGCCGGCCTTCAGTTCCACAGCCTGAGACAAGTTATGCATTGCATACTGCTGCCAGTCACCAGTATTGGGAAACGTTACGGTTCCAACATTGTTTCCTCCAACGGAAACACCGAAAGATGCGTTGTCAACGCCTGTGGCGACTCTGAATTTAAAAGTGTATTCTCCTGATTTCGGAACACTCACCTGGTATGTTGTTGAATAGCCGGATTCGATGTAACCGATATTGCTGTATGAACCATTATTTTCAACTACAAGGTTTGCGCCGTTTTTACTTGTAAAGCTTTCCGCCTCAACTTTGAGTGAATCAACCTTTGCTGTATCGGTAAATGTCGCGGTAACAGTCTGATTTGAATTCATTGTTACACTTACAGTGCTGCTGGTTCCAGAAGCTCCACCGCTCCAGGAACTGAATTTGCTCCGTCCGGCTGCAGGGTTTGCGGTCAAATTTACGACTGTTCCCTTTGTATACGTTGCCTGATCAGGGTTTTTGGTAACAGTGCCCGATCCTGTGACCTGTATTGTGAGTGTAAACTCATTTGTCGGGATCTGTTTAAAAGCGGGGGTAACATTCTTATTGGCGTTCATGGTTATTGAAACTGTAGCATTGGTGCCGGAGGCATCACCGGACCACTTGTCAAAAGCATAGCCGCTCTGAGGCGTAGCGGTAAGGGTCACCTGCTCTCCTGAAGAGTAGCTTGTTTTCTGCGGAGAGGCGGTAACTGTTCCACCTGTTGCGTTGGTAATAGTCAAAGTGAATCCTGAAGGTTCGCTGCTACCGTAACATTTGACATCCTGGGATGCAAGAGAGCTTTTGAGATTGTTAATCGTGGATCCCCAGTTGGCATTTGGACTCTTCTGGGTAATCGCACAAACTCCATCTGCAATACGGGCCTTCAAATTATTCACATCATCCCAGGTTGGATCGTGCCCTGTGCTTCCACCACCTACTCCGTAACCGTCATCGGCGATAATCGGTTTCCCGGATGCTGAAACTACCCCTGCCCAGGTAACATTGTTACTGTTGTCCATCCTGATACGGGCATTTCCTGCTTCTGTGCGGCCGCCGGATGTGTGCATGAAGGTGAATTTCGTAAGATCAAAAGACTTGATATACGCTTCCTGGTTATTGTTCCAGGGTGAAATGTCCAGTGAAAAAAGAGCTTTCGGCAAATGCTTTTTAACACAGGCAATCATCTCATTCATATAGGATGATGCATCACTGAAACTCAGCTTCACATTCTGGTTGCCCGAAAAATACTGGTAATAGTCCGGTTCCATCAGAAAAATACATGGCTTGTCTGTTCCATATTTAGAAGCTATCCCCTGGGCATAGTTTTCATACCTGCTCTTGACCGTATTAAAATTTGACTTCAGCCAGCCAGCCCCTTCGGTTGTCAGCCTTCCGCCTACATCCCCGTCACCAAGACCCGATGCTTTCGCTATGATATAAGCATAAAAGACAGCCGTTTTGTTGTTGTCTTTGCAGAACTTGGCCATATCTCCGTGCCAATATTGGTTGAATGAGGGATCATTCAGCCAGATCGTTATATAATCCGCTGATTGTACAGCACTTGCATTCTTATTTGTATTGACAAAATCCCAGTCCGTTCCGAAACCAAACTCACAAGATTTCAACTCAGCGAATGTGTTAAAAGCAAAAATGAAAAGTAATACTGCAAAAAAAAGCTTCTTCTGCATAGATAAACTCCACAAATTTTAAGATTAATAATTCATTAATATAATGTACAGTGTATGTAATATATAGTTTGTAATCTTTAGAATTCTTACAGTTCACATTTTTACAGATTTAGGCCATTTTCCTGAAAAAAAAGCATTCTCAAAAGAGATCAAAACAGTTTTTAACTACCGATATAAATCCCTAACTCCTTCAAAATAAACATTTTAGGATTAATGGTTGCCCCGGGGGCAAGTATTAACTGAATTGTAGTGAAGGGGGGGGTAGGTCTAAGATGTTTTTTAATTAGAGAGTTTTTTGGAAGAGGGAGCCCCCCATATGCGCTATCTTAAAGTTTAATAACAAGAATAAGGAGTTTCTGGAAGAGGGTGTCCCCTCTTGCGCTCCAGCCTGTCGAAGACGCCAGTCTTCCGCTATCACCCCTTGTTGTCCACCAGTTGTGAAGGCAGGTATCG
>JAAYYB010000151.1 GCA_012515615.1 Fibrobacter sp. | reverse complement strand
TGTTGCGTAGACCGGGTGGGAGAAAAAGCCCTCCCTGACGGTCAGGCCTCGGCATAGGAAACACAGGTTAACGCGATCGAAGCGTCTTTTTCCGAAAGGCTACAATAAATTTTAATCTACCACCAGTTCGCCAGTGCGGCCGCAAATGCGTTTGCAAATGGAATAACCCTGCCTGCCTTCACAACCGGTGGACAACACAGGGGGATAGCGCAAGACCGGTTTCCTAACCGGGCTGGAGCGCAAGGGGGAACGCCCCCTCCCAAAATCCCCAATCTTCACCGGAACATATTCTCCATCATCTCCTCAAAACTCGGCCCGCTCATCTCCGGAATCAGTTCGGCTATGTCAGCATATATCGCCTTCATGTTGCCCAGATCAACATTACTCTTGAGGTCGTGGATAAATTTCTGGATACGCACAGTTTTGTCTTCGGTGCGGCGCTGTACGCGGATCTTGTCAAATGAGGTCGGGACAATATTCTCCTCTTCACACAAGAGAACCTCTTCTATCTTCTCACCTACACGCATTCCCGTGAAAACAATCTCTATGTCTTCACAGACCCGAAGACCCGAGAGCTCTATGAGATTTTTTGCCAGATCCACTATCTTTACAGGCTCACCCATCTCGAGCATGAATATCGCCTTTGATTCCTTTAGCGTTGACGCCTGCAAAACAAGCTGCACGGCCTCGGGAATCGACATGAAAAACCTTTTTGTGTCGGGGCTGGTGACCGTTACCGGACCGCCTTCGCGGATCTGTTTCTGAAACAGAGGAATTACGCTGCCGCTTGACCCAAGCACATTCCCGAACCTGACAATGTTAAAAAGTGTTCCCGATGCGGCTCTCTCTAAAACAACCCGCTCAGCCAGGCGCTTGGAAATCCCCATTATCCCGCGGGGGTTGACCGCCTTGTCAGTTGAGATCATCACAAACTGCTTTACACCATGACGCTCGGCAAGAGATGCCAGCGCGGCGGTTCCAAGAACATTGTTCTTGAGACATGCAAGCGGGTTCCACTCCATGAGATGCACATGTTTATAAGCCGCGGCATGAAATATGTAATCCGGCGGGAAACGCCTGAACAGAAGGTCCATGAAACCAGTGTCAAGCATATTGCCCACTACAGTATGGATTGCTATATCCCTGTGCTTTTTCTTAAGCTCCTGGTCTACACTATAGGCACCCTGCTCGCTTGAGTCAAGGAGAATTATTCTTGATGGTTTATAAGCGGCAACCTGGAAACAGATTTCAGAGCCGATAGAGCCACCGGCGCCTGTAATAAGCACTGTTTTGGCCGCAAGCTGCTTTCTCACGACTGTGTCATCAAGCGTAATATTGGGCCTTGAAAGAAGATCATCGATTGAGACATCCCTGATCTGGTTCAGCTTGAGCTTCCCGCTCATTATGTCAAGCATGGAGGGTACAATCTTGAATTTCACATCCCAGTCCGGGAGTTTGGAGGCATCCATGATTTCACGGACAAGCTTGTTGGATGCTTCAGGGATTGCGATGAAAATCTCGTGGACACGGTGTTTCTTTATTATCTGCCTTATAGAAACGATATCCCCGAATACCAGAAGCCCCTGAATCCTCTTTCCATGCTTCGATTTGTCTCTGTCAATAAAGCCCACAGGAACGTATTCTTTGCGTTTGGCGGTTTTAAGAGCCTTGGCGATTTCGTTTCCGGCTGTACCCGCGCCGATAATAAGGACATTTTTTACGGCATCACTTGCAGGCGCAAAGGATTCCCTGAGAATACGGATTGTGAAACGCGTACCGCCATTGAGGATTATCAGGAAAACAAAATTCAAAAGGTAAATTGAACGCGGATAGCCGTGAAAAAGACCGCTCATTACTATTATCGACATGAACGCAAGTGAAGTCAGAGCGGAAGTCTTGACAATGTCTTTAAGATCATCCACACTGACATAACGCCAGATACCCTGGAAAAGATTGAAGAAAGCAGAAAGTATTATGTATAAAACGATATTTATCGGTAAAGAATAGTAAAATAACCGGGGATAATACATCGGATCGCGTTGAAGTTCATTGGTACCTAAAGTAAAGTCAAAGCGGATAAGAAATGAGAAATAGAGGCTTGCGGCCGCAAACATTGCATGTAAAAGGACGATTACAATCAGCCGTTTACGGTATATGATATTTATCAATTGATTTATGTATGGCACTGATTAACCCTGACTTGAAACCGGTATTTTTTAAACATTGCCCTTGTTATACAGGCTCTGCATTTTCGTGTATTTTTTCGTAACATTCCAAGATATTATCAACTGTAAATGATTTATTTCAGAAAGATTAGAACGGATGCCTTCGGCGACCTACTTTTGTCCAAGGCAACAAAAGTAGGCAAAAATGCCTGGGAGCCCCGCACTGGCGCTCATTCGCGTTTTCGCCGGGGAGGGGCCATAAACTCGAGGACTCGAACAATGGCCCCTAAGAGAAGACCGGCGAAAACACGAATGCGCCAGTGACCGGGGCGGATCCACTAAGCACCAGTATTTTAGTGGTGCTCACTACCGTTCGCCCCTACTAGCATTTTATCTCAACAAAAAAGCACCCGGAAATGTCCGAAGCACCATTTTTTAAACATCGCCCTTATTATACAGTAATTACTGAGCGGATGCAATTTACTACTCTACCGATATCATCTTTTGTCATAGCTGTTCCGGAGGGCAGGCAGAGGCCCCTTTTAAACAACAGTTCCGAGACACCATTGGAATAAACAGGACATTCCTTGAATACAGGCTGAAGGTGCATTGGTTTCCAGAAAGGACGGCTTTCGATATTTTCTTTTTCGAGCGCCAGCCTGATCTCTTCAGGAGTTTTTCCGGTGATTTTATCATCTATGTATATACAGGTAAGCCAGCGGTTTGAGCGGTTCCATGATGGTTCAGGCATGAAGGAGATGCCGGGAATGCCGGCCAATTCATTTCTGTATAGTTCAAATATCTCTCTTTTTCTCTTTACACGATCTTCGATATTTTGGAGCTGGGCCCTGCCTATTGCCGCTACGATGTTACTCATGCGGTAATTGTATCCGATTTCCTTATGTTCATAATAGGGGAACGGCTCGCGGGCCTGGGTAGATAATTTCTTTGCCTTTTGAATCATAGATGTATCATGTCCAAGAAGCATTCCACCGCCTGATGTCGTAATGATTTTATTTCCATTAAATGACAAAACGCCTAATGTCGCGATTGTTCCGGTGTGATTTCCTTTATAAAAACAGCCGAGGGATTCCGCCGCGTCTTCGATAATTGGAATCTCATATTTTGAACATATTTCAACGATTCTGTCCATGTTCGCGCTTTGGCCATAGAGGTGGACAACAATTGCGGCTTTGGGGGTTTTCCCGTTCTTTATTCTGTCTTTTATCGCCTCTTCAAGGAGAAAAGGATCCATGTTCCACGATTCGGTTTCGCTGTCGACAAATACCGGGACAGCACCGCAATAGGTGACTGGAAAGGCGCTGCCGGCAAAAGTAAAGGAGGAGCAGAGTACCTCATCACCCTGTTTGACATTCAGCAGAAGCAGGGCAAGATGAAGCGCGGCGGTACCCGATGAAAGCGCGAGAGCGTTTTTTGATTTTGTATAGTCACACATCTCCTTTTCAAATGCGTCAACCATCGGTCCGAGAGGAGCGATCCAGTTCGAGGCAAAAGCCTCGTTGACATACTCCAGTTCGCGGCCTGACATATGCGGAGGAGAAAGGTAGAGACGGTCCATAGGGAAGTCCTGAGTTAAGGTGCAGGTAAAATTTACTGTTGATTTTATCTTTGCGTTTTAAACCTTATTAAGGCAAACTGCCATATGGGAGGGGGGCGTCCCAAATACAAGTAGTAATTATTAATCAAGATCTTTTGGAAGAGGGTGCCCCCTCTTTCGCTCCAGCCTGTCGAAGACGCCAGTCTTGCGGGTGAGGTAGAAACGGCCATTAC
>JAAYYB010000150.1 GCA_012515615.1 Fibrobacter sp. | reverse complement strand
GAGCGCAAAAAAGAAGAAAATCAGAGGGCTGAAGAAAACAGTCCTCAGGGAAATATTACAGAATAACGGGAGTAAATCATGCCGAAAATGAAAAGCCGCAGTTCAGCTCGTAAACGTTTCAGCCTGACTGCAAACGGGCACGTAAAGAGAGGGAAGGCATTCAAGAGCCATATCCTGAACAAGAAAACCAGAAAACGCAAACGTAATCTGAGACAGACCACTCTGGTGTATGAGGGAGTGGAGAAAAAAGTACGTACGATGATTGAGGTTTGACAAGGCGAATTTTTAGAATTAGTAACCCTGGAATGAGTCCAGTTTAGAAGATTACCCCAGTCAAAGCGCAGCCGCATGAAGAATGCAGTATCAGGGCTGGGTATCTTTAGATCAGGAATAACTGATTTATTTACATAAAAGGAGTTTGATATGCCGAGGGCAAAGAATCGTGTAGCCTCACGTGCAAAACGGAAGAAATTACTCAGTCAGACCGCTGGTAATTTTAACAAGAGGAATAATTGTTATTCCATAGCCAAAGACACTTACCTCAGGGCGGGTGTGTATGCTTACCGTGATCGTAAACAGAACAAACGCAATTTCCGTTCACTCTGGATCATGCGCATTAACGCTGCGGCACGGCTTAACGGAATGGCTTACGGAAAGTTTATTTCCGGCTTGAAGGCAAAGGGTATTGAGCTTGACAGGAAAAGCCTGGCACATCTGGCTCTTCATGAACCCAATGCATTCAAGGTGCTTGTTGAAACAGTTAAGGTCTGAGTTTTCTGTAGTCAAACCAGATAATCATATACCGCTCATCTGGTGCAACTGTTTCATAAAACAGTTGAACTATGTGTAGTGTATTTATTTCCTGATTGTTTCTAGTAGTTTTTTTTTCTGTTTTCAGTCAAACTCCGGAAATGAATTTCCGGAATAGGTCGAAGGAACAAATGGCATCTGATAATAGCGGCATGAACAGTGCGGTCTCTTCTCTGGACCGGATTCGCCGTGAAGCTGAAGCGGAACTTCTGTCGGTTTGTGATGAAGCAACGGCTGAGAGCTTCCGTATAAAATACCTGGGTAAAAAGGGACTTCTGCGCGAGCTTCTAAAAAACGTCAAGGACATTCCTGAAGAGCAGCGCAGAGAGTACGGGGCTGCTGCAAATCAGCTTCGTGCCGATATCGAGCAGAAATTCGATGCGGCACCCTGGGGCAAAATAGAGCAGAAAACAGCCGAATCGTTCGATCCTGGAATGCCAGGATTTCCCTTTCCCCACGGCAGCATTCATCCACTGATCCATATTCGCAATCAGATCCGTGATATTTTCCTCAGTATGGGTTTTACAATGTCATACGGACCTGAAATTGAAAGCGATTACTATAATTTTGAGGCATTGAATACCCCTAAGCACCATCCTGCCCGTGATATGCAGGATACGTTTTACATTTCAGAATCGGTTCTTCTTCGCACACAAACTTCACCGGTTCAAATACGGGTGATGGAAAAGCAGAAACCTCCTATTCGCAGCATAATGCCGGGGCGGGTTTACAGAAACGAGGAGATCAGTGCAAGAAGCTACTGCCTTTTTCATCAGATTGAGGGACTTTATGTCGATGAGGGAGTGAGCTTTGCAGATCTGAAAGGAACTCTACTTGCTTTTGCAAGGAGATTCTTTGATGAAAAGACCAAAATAAAAATTCGCCCCAGCTTCTTCCCGTTCACAGAGCCCAGTGTTGAAATAGACGTGGAATGCTTCCTGTGCAAAGGTGTCGGGTGCAGCATCTGCAAACGGAGCGGATGGCTTGAGATACTCGGGGCCGGAATGGTGCATCCTAACGTCTTCAAGAGCGTTGGTGTTGACAGCGAAAAATATACCGGGTTTGCATTCGGAATGGGCCTGGAAAGAATCGCGCTGCTTAAGTACGGTATTGATGATATTCGCCTTTTTTACGAAAATGACGCGCGCTTTTTAAATCAGTTCTGATTTCTAATTTAAAAGATACATCATTTATGAAAATCGTATATAGCTGGTTGAAAGATTTTGTCGACATCGATGTGCCGGTGGAAGAGCTTGCCGACGCGCTTACCGCTGCCGGTCTGGAAGTGGCTTCCATTCAGAAATTCAGCATTCCTGAAGGTGTTAGAGTTGCCAGAATCGTTGAACGTGAAAAACATCCCGGTGCCGACAAACTCTCGGTTTGTAAAGTTGATGCAGGTGGCCCGGAGCCCCTGACTATCGTTTGTGGTGCACCAAACGCCAGAGCCGGCCTGTTAACCGCTCTTGCTACTATAGGAACCACCCTGGGACCCGATTTTACAATAAAAAAAGCAAAACTGCGCGGTGTTGAATCTTCTGGAATGCTCTGTTCGCAAAGGGAACTGGGCCTCTCAGAGGATCATAGCGGCATAATGGAACTCCCTGAAGATTTCAAAGTGGGTGAGAAGCTTTCAGCTTATTATCCTGACGATTCTATCGTTGAAATCGAGATTACCCCTGACAGGGGTGACTGCCTCAGTGTTCTTGGTGTAGCACGCGAAGTGGCTGCAAGATATGGCCTGCCACTTAAAAACACAGCTCTTTTTCCAGTAGAAAAATCAGAAGATCAGATTCAGAAGTCAATCTCTGTTGAAATCGAAGCCCCTGAGGGATGTCCAAGATATACCGGAAGACTTATCAGGGGAGTAAAGATCGCTCCTTCTGAAGAATGGATGCAGAGAAGACTCTCACTTGCCGGCCTGAGGCCGATTAATAACATCGTTGATATCACTAATTATATACTGCTTCATTTCGGTCAGCCGATGCATGCTTTTGATTACTCAAGCGTCACTGACAAAAAGATCAGGGTAAAGAGAGCCGGAAAAGAACAGACATTCAAAACCCTTGAGGGTATTGAGCGGAAACTGATTGCTGATGACCTTTTAATATGGGATGG
>JAAYYB010000010.1 GCA_012515615.1 Fibrobacter sp. | reverse complement strand
GGGGGATGAAAAAAGGGAATTACTATGAAAATTTCCTTTGAAAAGCAAAGTATAAGTGAATTTTATCGATCAATTGTCAAGATCTGAGTAAAATTGGTCTTTGTAGCATATTTTTAGAGGTTCCCTTTAAATAATATCTTATTTCTACTTCTGGTCTCTTTTTATATGAATCAGGTGATTGATTTCTGTGTTCATATTCTGGCCATGTATTTTCTAATTCTATGTGCAGGTATATTGGAAGCTTTGTATAAATGGCTATTTGATTAATCCTTTTGCATCGCATGAAAACAGGCTTTGTATTCACTAATGAATCATAGTCTAATTCTGCTTTTGACTCATATAAAATTGACAAGCAAATTAACGCTATTAATTTGAATTGTATATTTTTCATATTATTCTTCGAATACCTCTTCAAGTCTTATTTTTCGAAATGTAAAATGTAAAATAAATTAAATATCAGTTCTTTTCTCTGTGCCCCCAAAGAAATGCGGAGCATAACCCCGCTGTCGAATGTCAAACGGAATGTTATCTTAGCTTATTGTTTTTCGTAAAGATTGCCAACGATAGTGAAGCAGCAATTCCCCCGCAGGATGCCACTAAACCAACTGCTGTCATTGGGAGAACGGTAATATTCTTTGGTAACCTGATCGTTTTCTGCTGGATATTTTACTTAAAAAGGGCTTCATTCAGTTGCCTGATTTTTCCCTACTCCTCCACATACCATCCATTGCCATACGCCCGGTATTTGTCAGGGCATTCGGTTTCTTTCTCAATTTGTACCCGGAAGAATATTTTCCCAGGCATCTTTTGGATATCGTTTACTTTTCCAATCCATGTTTTTTCAACGGTATCCGTGCCGGGAACTTTTTTAATGAAAAGCGTTTCAACGCCTGAAACAAGCTGAGTATTTCGAGATTGCTGTTTGATCATCTTTGGTGAATATGAGGTAAAATTGCCGGGGATTCGGTCCCAGTGTTTATCGAAATCCGTAACCATCACATATTTCATGGCTCTGTTATTTACTCCACTCATTTGAAAGTGTTTCAGCCTGTTTTAAAACAAGTTCAATGGCCTCGATGTCGGGACTGTACAGTGTTTCCCATCCGGTTTCCCGGAACCATTCAAGGCTGATTTGTTCGAGCTGGTCTTCATTCATATCGGGATTTTTTCCGTTTCTCGCTTCGGACTTTATAGAGTCGTTCTGTAAATCCGCCCTCATTTTCGAAATCCTTTGCAAGACGGGCGACCTGACGGTCCAGGAGGGAACATGCAACAGCAATTAACACCAGGACAGCGTTTGCCGAAATTTCAGGGTAGATAGAACGTTCTGAAGTGGACATAGTGGACGGTTTTGAAATATTGCTCATTGCAGGGTTTTCTTTGTGCCCATATAGTCCATTCTGTCTACTGCGATGTTTAACAATTTTTATCCATTCTGCAACTTCGTCAGAAGTTGTGCACCGTTTATCAACTAGTTCCTGCCGGAGGGGGTTATCTTTTGTCCAAATGGTATGTTTACGATGCCTTAGAAAATCTTCGTAGTCGAGTTTAAGCTCTTCCAGGCTCGCGCGGGCCACTTGCGTAAGTTTCAGTTCCATTTTCTTTGATGTTGCAGAAGCCTGCGAGCCTTCGGCAATATTCTGTACTCCGCTTCGGGCGGCCTGAACCATCTGATCTTTTGTTCGACTGAACCGGTCGATGTAACGGTCGACGAACCGCACGGTTACATCGTACACAAGCTGCGCAACCTGAAAGCTTTTCAGGTTGCGGTACCCGCCATGTTTTGGAATGAGGTCGGTCATTTTGTTGTCTCTTGGAGTTCAGGTGCTACAGACGACAAATCAATCTCTCCGGAAAGGAGCTTGGGGAACTTTTCACTTGAGACAAAGAACCCGCCACTTCCCATTGCCGGCCTGAAATCAGTAATAATAATATAGTAGACGGAACGAAAAAAAACGTTGATTTATGTACATTCGGGAGGAAATCTGCAATGTGAAGAGGTTTTTACTGGCCGTCAAGTGTAGTTAAAAATTACTGATTGCAGGAAAATACCCGGTGGACTTTTAAGTAGTCATTTTCATTTCAAAAAAAAGCCCCGGGATAGCCCCCGGGGCCACAAAAATCAACCATCTGTCATCTTCTCACCGCTGAACGCTGATCCGCCTGGTATGGCTGGTTCCATCAATGGTGAGTCGGGCAAGATAGGTTCCCGCAGGAATTCCGGTCATATTACAAGAGAACGAATGGGTGCCTGTGCTTTCGTTCTTATCGAGCAGTGTCGCGATCTTCTGTCCTGTAAGGGAGAACAGCCTGAGCGAAACCGCTGAAGGTGCATGGACTGTATACTGCACTGTCAATTGACGGGTACCGGCAGTCGTATGCACTTTAAAACCGGATATGGTATTAATTGTTTTTGTGCTGTTTTCGCGTGTTGCTACAGGAGCTTCGTACTCATAAAACGTTCCTACAACATTGGTACTGAAAATCTGTGCCGTTGTATATGTGCCGCGGAACCAGAGCAGTGCCTCTTTGCCTGGTTTCCATTTGGGAATTATCGGGCGGAAATTATCCTGGGTCGAGTTCGCGGTGACCGGTTCCCACTTCCATGTCGCGCCGTGATCATCGGTGATACCCCGCCATATTTCACGTTTCCCGGCCTGACTGTTATCATTCCCGGGATTGAACGGAGAAGAGATGTAAATTCTATCTGGATCATCGGGGCTCAGAGCGCCCAAACCGGTGTAATCCTGCTCGTCGGCGTACATCTTGGTTCCGGCTTTACCGATATAGGTAAACTTCCACTCTTTACCGTCGTAGCGTGCATAAAAGTTGCGGTGATCGGTTTCGGAGTTGGTGGCCCGGGCCTTGAACAGTATGGCGATGGTTCCATCATCATAGGTACAGACATCGCTCTGCCAGCATCGTCCCATGGTGACACCGTTTACCTTCGTGCCATGGGCGAACACTTTGGTAAAATTGCTGAATGTCGGTATGAAGTTCAGGTTGTAAATGTCGCCGTCGGCCTCTTTTCCCTCGGTATTGAACACCTTTTTGTTCTGTATATAGCCGTGGTAGATACTGGTAGTCTGGTCACGCGGGTGTTCTTCTGTAAAGCACATGTCGATACGGTCCTTGCCGTTTCCCCAGTACTTGTAGTACCCTTTGTTATAACTGTTACTGCTGTTGGTTGTCAACTGTCCGCCAAACTTCCAGGTCTCTCCGTTGTCATCGGAATAGATGAAATTCGGAGCCTTGTTATTGGCACGGGAAAAGTTATAGATCCTCTTCTCGTCTGAAAGGTAGTAGAGGTTGGTGTAAGCGATAGTAAAGTTGGTGCCGCCGGGGATCGATTTCCAGTCGAATTTCTTCTCGGCCGACCAGTTGCTTCCGTTGTAAATACTGTAGATATGGTTCCATTCATCGTAATGATGTGCCCACATGGCGATGTAGTTTCCGTTGGGGGCAACTATCACAGCGGGAGAATTGTGGTCATCGGCCCACTTTATCAGCTTTGAGGTTTGTTTGTTGCTTTCGACCTTTTTAGTGTCAAGGTTAACGATCGCGATGTTGTTGTAATTGCCTGAGCTGGTCGAACTGACAATCAGCTTGTTCTTTGCAGTATCGATAACGGCACGTTCGTCCTGAAACCAGCACCATGCACCGTTAGTGATAAAGGTATGCAGCTCCCCGTCAACCCAGTTGCTGCCCTGCTGCGCTACCGCGCAAAACACATGGACAAGAATAAAAGTGGTCATGCCGACGACACTGTGTTTCAGATTGTTCATCTCTCTCTCCTGTGTAAAATGATCATAGTGCATTTCTGGTAGTAAACGACTGTCGTTCTGTTATTGCAGACGGACGATTGTCTGTGCCGCCGTGCCGTTTCTGCGAATGAGCATTCCCGTTGATACGGATGGAATGCTCTGGTGGACGGAGAGTGGTAGAGACCGTCCGGTGAGGTCGAAACAGCGGGCGTTGTCCGGTGAGAATATCGTCAGATTGCTGTGTCTGGCAGGGGTCAGATTACGGTTTGATGTCGCCAGGTTGTTGTAATACCGCAACACAGCGGTTGCCGCCCAGATATACCCTGCGGTACCGTGAGAATTACCGGCAGCGGCTTTTCTCGCACTGAGATATTCATTGGCATCGCCTTTACTCGGCCAGAATCCTTCGGCGATGTTGCCCAGCCTGCCATCGTTGCCAAGGTATCTGGTAACCGCCATCCACCCTTTTTTGGCCGGATCGAGGTATGTTTCCTTATCAAGCAGGCCGAGTTCCAGGCCGGTGAACAGTGCAAATACAAACATGGAGGAACCGGAGGTTTCTTCCCAGTTCCTGGAATCGGTTGACATGAGGAGCTGTGGCCACATACCGCTGGAAAGTTGGGCGTCGATAAGGCCTTTCATATGTTTTTTATAGGCAGTAATGATGTCGTTGTATTTTTCGTGAGTATCGGGAATAACCCGGACAAGCTCGGCCATG
The DNA here is from genome assembly GCA_012515615.1 of Fibrobacter sp. GTDB lineage: Bacteria > Fibrobacterota > Chitinivibrionia > Chitinivibrionales > Chitinispirillaceae > JAAYIG01. Next base: position 10,743 of record JAAYYB010000010.1, on the reverse strand, counting down.
CTGGCAGCCCCCCAGCCGTTACCCCGTCCCCAGAACTGGTGCGAAATATTGCCGTGGTGCCAGTATAAACCGTTGCTCTGCTGCAGGTTGGTGACATACCGGAGAATGAAATTAATGCAGAAGTCAAGGTATTGGTCATCTGCGGTTGCCTTGTATGCCTGGACCATAAGAGAACCGGTCATATAAGTGTCGTCGATGGCATTTCTGAAGTGACCGTTTTTCTGAATATTGGCTTTTGCGGCATCGGTGCCTAACTTCAGTAAATTATCCTTTTTATTGTGCAGATAGAGATGGAGCGGGAGGATTCCGCAGGAGTTGTTGTCGATGTTGTCGGTTTTGATCGCCGTGGTCCGGTTGTATCTGCTGTTGATCTCTTTGTAGAATGAGCTGTCGTTGGTTTCTTCACCGAAGATGCATGCAGCGTAAAACGAGCAGATATCCGCATAGTAATCGGTTGTGCTGGGGTTGACCCCGGATCGTTTCACCCAGTAATCAGCGGCAAGCTTACCTTTTTCGAGCGCCGAATTTTTAACATCCTCATCGGAGGGTACCGATTGGGCAACCGTGGATGAAATAATGAGCAGACAAGACAGCAGAAATTCGGGTCTTCTCGCCAGTCGCATAGTAAAAGCCTTCCTCTCAATGGTGCATCGTTTAACAGGTTACTAGTAAACAGGTATTGTGATCTTTATTAATTTACTGTTAAAATCTGATCTATGCCATTTATTGACAGGTATTTTACGGCTGAGCTGACGATGTTGTGATCTTTTTTACTTCTGAATTTAAAATAGTGATTGAACCAGGTGGATACAACAATTTCAGTCTGGAAGCGGCAGTTGAACAATCCATTCTCATCAATTCTCAGATGGATGCCGTTTTTCAACGGCATGACGTCCGTGGCGGTGTTGCTGAAAAGGTTGATCATGGATATTACGTAACAGCCTGCTCCGGTGTCACTCACCAACCATGATACGGCCGTTTATCTTCTCATTTTTAATCGCAGCGGTAAAGGCATAGGTTCCAGGTGTCAGATTATATCTCCCCAGATTGACATTCCGTGCCGCATCACCGTTTCGGGCTTCTTCAGATAAAATGATCTCTTCACCTTTGAGGTTAAATAAGCGGAACTGAAGTGGCAGGCGTTCCGGGTTAGTAAAAAGCAGCTCTTTACTTTTATAACAGTACCTGTAGTGTAAACCGCCTGTTTTTCGGGCAGCCGCTTGAGAAGGATCGATATAAACCAGATCATTGCATATCAGACTCACATTATCCAGATACACATCCGCGGTGCTCAGGCCCAGGTCGAATTCCACCCTTGCATTATTATCTGTCTGCTCATTCATGGTAAATGTCAATGTGTAACGCGTTTTCTGTGTTGTAAGGTTGAATGCTTTCTTGGCGTAAGTTGTAAATGGCTCAGTGCACATGTTAAGTGCCGCATTTAAACTGCGGTCGGATTCAGAATAGGCATCGAAGGAGAGCGTGTAGGTTTTCCCCTGCAGAAGCTCCATTCCCTCCTGATCAAACTGGATCTGCCAGTCCTGTGTCCCGGCGTTAGTGATCTGGACCTGGTACTCCCCGTCTACAACGCTCCCCTGTCCATAACCGCCTTCATAATTACCCAGCGGAAGCCAGAATGAGCTGCCCAGTGAAAAATCCCCGTTTCTGATCATCTCTCCCTCAGGAACAAACAATGCCGCAGCCTGGATATTTTTACTTATAATAATCCGGGTAGTATCGGCTCCACCCGAGATATTACCGGTGAAACCGGAAAACTCAAATCCTTCTTCGGGTTGCGCGATAATACTCACCTCTGTTCCCAATTCGTAAAGTTCCTGCTCAGGAACGACCTTGACACTCCCTTTTCCGGATGAAGCAACAGACACTGTAAAGGGACCACCCCCTGAAAAGGAAAAGACCCGCACATAATCGACGGTCATTTTCTGCGGAAAAACAGCGTCATCGACGCCCTGTGCACCGCCCCAGCTCCCGCCGACAGCAACGTTTAGAACGAGATGAAATTCTTTATCAAAAGGCCATGTTTTATAGCCGGAGTTCTCATTGTTAAAAGTAAAAACAGTATCATCATCGACCATAAAATCCATCCGATCCTCGAACCATTCTACGGCATAGATATGATAAGTGTCATGAGGATCGGAGAGGTTTATTGTACCTGATTTCTGGGTGCTAAGGGTATGGTTGTACGATTCAGTATGCACGGTGCAGTGAATTTTTTGCGGATCGTAACCGACATTCTCCATGATGTCGATTTCTCCGCTTTTGGGCCAGTCTCCATAAGCCCATTCGGTAGGAAGCATCCATATTGCCGGCCACAGCCCCCGTCCCCGGGGAAGCATGGCGCGCACCTCGATGCGGCCGTAAAGCCAGTCCCCCTTCCCTCTGGTTACCAGACGGGCAGAAGTGTACTGACGGTTCTCAAATGTTTCTTTGCGTGCTTCAATTGTGAGACACCCGTCACCGACCCTGGCATTTTCGGTCCGGTTTTCAGTGTAATATTCAAGTTCATTATTCCCCCAGCCTCCCCCACCGACATCGTAACCCCATTTGGAGGGGTCGGGAAGACCGGAATACTCAAATTCATCGGACCACACCAGAGTTTTGTCAAGCGCAAATACGCCGGCAGTAGAGATCTGGAGCAGAAATATCACCCTGAATACCAGTTTCATATTTCCTCTTTTCTAATAAGATACACCTGCCTGCAATTATTAACTGAGTTATGCACACGTGAAAAGATGAAGTGCAAATAGACCTTATCGGAGTGCATAAGTCAGGTATTACATACCCTTAAGAGATCCGGTTGCCCGTGCGAACCTCTGAAATTATGTTTACGAGACCTGAAAATCAGAATAGACCAGTCAGGGAGACAGGTCTTAATTTCCTGTTACTAAAAAGCCTTCAGTTTTACCGGATAAAATATGCTGTATACGATCCGCGATTTCAGTCATAGTAAATGGTTTCTGCAGAAAAATCATTGCACTATCTTCAACTACTCTATCTATGTCATTTTTCTGAGGATATCCTGAATATATTATCGTTTTAATTTCAGGATTTATCTGTTTAAGTGCTTTAAAGGTTTCCGCGCCATTCATTCCGGGCATGACCATATCTATAATTGTGACATTTATTTCTTTCCATCGCTTCTTATAAATCTCAATAGCCTCTTTTCCGCTGTATACCACTGTTACTTTGCATCCCATGGTAATCAGCATATTCTTGAGCATCACGGCCACATCCTGCTCATCATCGACAACAAGGACATCTGCATCAATTTTTTTCTTTTTTAGTAAACGGGTATCAGTATTTAAACCCTGATTTGCGGGTTCTGTCACCGGGAAAATCAGAGTAAAGGTTGACCCCTTTCCCGGTGATGTTTCGACTTTCAATCCGCCTTTATGGCTGTTTACGATTCCATACACTGCCGCCAGTCCCATCCCGGTACCTTTGCCCTCTCCCTTTGTGGTGAAAAAGGGTTCAAAAATATGTTTCATGGCATCAGGACTGATTCCAGTGCCGGTGTCCTTCACTGAGAGGCAAACATAGGTGCCCGGGCTAAGTTTGTTGTCACTTATGATATCCGCCGCGTCGGCCCCAAGCTCCAGGTTCTTTGTTTCAATTGTCAGTTTGCCCCCGTTTTCCATTGCATCGCGGGCATTGAGCGTCAGATTGAGAACAGCATTCTGAAGTTGTGACGGGCCACCCCATATAAATGGTTTTTCGGCTCGCAGGTCCATATTAAACTCGACATTCTTTACACTTCGAGACACAAGCGAAGTAACCTCATTTGCAATTTTGTTGATATCAACCGTTTGAGATTTATACACGCCCTTTCTTGCAAATGCCAGCAGCTGCCTTGTCAAATCACCGGAACGTCTTCCCGAGACATCAATTTGCTTGACAAAGTTCCATGAGGCAGAGTCTTTTTCCAGTGAATTTAAAAGCAGTTCACAATATCCCATTATGATTGTCAGTTGATTGTTAAAATCATGGGCAACACCTCCTGCCAGCTGCCCGATAGCTTCCATTTTTTCAGCCTGACGGAGGCGTTCGTTTGCAGCCCGCAGTTCTTCTGTGCGCTTCTGCACCATCTCCTCAAGCTGATTTTGATACTCCTTCAATTTGTTTTCTGCTGTAAGTCGAAAGGCGATTTCGGACCGCAGCTTTCTTGTAAGGGACCCCACCATGCCGGTTAAGATGGCGATTGCCATCTGCATAGAGACCCCCATAAACGTTCCCACGTCTACGCCTTTTCCAAAGTAATGAAGCACTATACCGGTCCAGACTGTATTGAGTACAACCATCAGGACACCGGCCAGCTGGCCCCACCTCCAGGCTACTATGATATTAAAAAGGAAACTGCACAGACCTATTGCAGTGGAACTGTGTGTCTTATAGTAAGTAAAAAAGAGCAACCCTGCATAAACAAGCGACAAACCGGTAATCACCAGAAATCTAAACAGGAGTTTTTTGGCTGGCAGTGTCTTCATAATGAAACCTTCGAGATCTTTCTTTATAGGCTCACAGGATAACCCTTAAAAGGCCACATAAAATAATACTTTGGCAGCCCAAATAAGAGCAGAACCGGTTTTTGGGCTGGAACTGTTTCCTGAATAGCCACTAAGATATCAGTTCCGACCCGAATTAATCTGTCGGGGGAACACTCATCAATGCCCCGCCCTGTAGTCCCCAGGGACTATAGTTTTATCAATCAAAACAATTGATAGTGTAACAGTATGCATTAAATTATATACTATCTGAAAGGGTTTTTCCATGGCAAATATCTTTGATTATTATGACTATCGGAAATATCTCAGAGACTCTTATGAGGAGCTCCATGCGAAAAACCCCAACTTTTCATACAGGTTTATTCAGGAAAAAACCGGAATCGATCCGGGTTTTCTTGTAAAAGTCTTCAATGGACAGAAAAACATCACCGAGAATTCAATCCCAAGATTCTCAAAATTACTGAAACTAAACAGCCGTCAGACAGAGTATTTTACCAACCTCGTTTTTTTCGGCAGAGCTAAATCAGACATTCAGATTAAAACCTGCTTTGAAAAACTGCTCTCTTTCAAAGAACCTGGATATTTCAGGGTTGAAGCAGAAGCGTATGAGTTTTACACAAGATGGTATTACACTGCAATCCGCGAGTTGATAGGAGTTTATCCTTTTACAGGCAATTACGAGGAGCTTGCAGCTCTTCTGGTACCGTCAATAAAAGTGTCTGAAGCAAAAAAAGCAGTTGAGCTCCTGGTAAGGCTGGGGTTTATAAAGAAGAACAGGGATGGAAGATATGTTCAGGCGAACAGATTCATCACAACCGGCGAAGAATGCAGGGCAATTGCAGTCAGAATTTTTCAGAAAGACACAATTAAACTTGCAAATGAGGCATTAGAGCGGATTTCCAAAGAGATGCGTGACATCTCCACTACAACTGTAACACTTTCACCTGAAGGTTTCACCAGGCTCAAAGAGAAGCTCTCAGAGTTCAGACGAGAAGTGCTAAAAATTGCCAACGAAGAAGAAAACGCGACCGGTGTTTATCACGTCAACTTTCAGTTGTTCCCGATAAGTAAGAACTGGCAGGAGCACGTCGAATGAGACTACTCAGGGGGAGTATTCTACTGATCACAACAGCGCTCCTTTTTCGATGCTCACCTGATTTTGCAGGCGGCCCCGGTTCCGGTTCAGAAACAACTAATGGAATTACAGTCGCAGTCGTTTATCCCGACGGTACCCCCGGTGCCGGAGCATTGGTTCGTTTGCGTCAGGCAAAATACCTTTATGATGATGCCGTTACCTCTAAAAAAATAGACACCGTCACAAACAGCTCGGGAACAATACTTTTCAGCGGCCTTGAATCAGGGGAATACACTATTGAGATCAATGATACAAGAGGCTGGGCGGTTCTTATTTCCTGTAAAGTGGAACCGGACGACCCGGATTCTGTTCTACCTGTCAATACATTAAGAAGAACGTCCTCTTTTTCCGGTGTTGTCGACTGGGATACACAACAGGCATCTGTATCTGTTATGGTATACGGATTGGAACGTACAGCAGAAGTGGACCCGGTAACCGGAGAGTTTACTCTTGCAGATATGCCTGAGGGAGCGTATATGCTCCGGCTGTCCTCAAATGAAAATCCGGAAATCAGAACAGATATCAGAGGTATCATAGTTTCAGATTCTTTACAGCAGAAACCTTTATCGATCGATTTATCATGGCCTCTGATTCAGAAAATTGTTCTGAACACGACAGAAAATGGCGCTGATGTTCATGAAACAGTTACAGACTTTCCCGCAGTCATAAGGCTCTCATCTTCAAATTTTGATTTCAGCAGGGTGACAGAGAGCAATCCGGCGATCCGCTTTTTAAATCAACATGGGGACACTCTTCCATACCAGATAGAGTTGTGGGATTCCCCGGGCGCAACAGCCTTATTGTGGGTAAAGATCGACACGGTAAAGGGCAATGACCTCACCACTATAACGATTCTGGCCGGCAAAAGTGACATTACCGGTAAATCGGACGGGGCGGCGGTTTTTGACACCGGTAATGGATTTCAGGCCGTATGGCACCTCCAGAGCGGTGGTAAAGGGCCTGTTTTTGATGCAACCGTGAATTCTTTTGATGGTACCCCCCAGGGCACAGGCTTATCGGGTGTCGAGTGTATTATCGGCAAAGGATTGAGATTTGCCGATTCCGCCTATATTAAAATCCCTAATTCCGCTGAAGGAGCACTGAGTTACCCGGAAGAGGGGACGTTTACGCTTTCTGCATGGGTCTATACTGATAAAATTGATACGCTGTATCAGGAAATCATATCTAAAAGTAACTTTCAGTATGGACTTCAGATGAACAGATACTCCCAGTGGAATCTCTACGTATACAAAAACCTGACTGGCTGGACCTGCACTGATGATTCCGCTGCCGCAGGTTCATGGTATTATCTCTCAGGAGTGCGTTCAGGAAAGAACCAGTTTCTATATGTAAATGGGGTTCTTGCAGATTCAAATCCGGTTATAAAAGTAGATTCTATCAGGATAGATTATTCCCACAATGTCATGATCGGGAGGCGCAGCGATATTGCCGACAGGTATTTCTCAGGTATGATGGATGAAGTGCGCATTTCAGACAGAGCCCGAAGCGCATCATGGATAAAGCTCTGTTACCAGAACCAGCGCAAAGACCAGAAATTCGTAATAATTAAGTAGTTTTTTAGTTAAAGAAACAAGGGATCAGTGTAGACCTCTTGTTCTATATAATATATCTGGAGAATCTATTTTTTCCTGAATTAGCTCAAAAAGTAGTTAAATTATATAATATCAGTATACCTATGCCTATCAGTCCCGGAGGAAAGAAAAGAATGAGAACTAAATCCTGCATAATACTTACTGCAGTCATCGCGACAGTTCTGACAGCAGTGCAGCCGCTTTACGCTCAGCGTATGATGGAGAAACTTGACCGCGGATTAGTTGCAGTAAAGACTGCAAGCGGATACTTTGTAAGCTGGAGACTTTTTGGAACCGATCCCTCGGATATCGGCTTCAATGTCTATAAAGGAACTACGAAACTTAATTCAACAGTAATCACCAATGCCACAAGTTATCAGGACAACAGCGGCGGGACCGGCGCATATACAATCAGACCGGTTGCAGGTGGCTCTGAACAGGCCGCCAGCCCTTCCGCGCGAGTTTTGTCGACAAATTACCTGAGTATCCCCATTTCTGCTCCCGCAAGCGGATACAGCGCCGGTGATGCATCGGCAGCGGATCTTGATGGTGATGGTGAATACGAGATCGTTCTTAAATGGGAACATACTCCTAAAGACAATTCCCACGAGGGAGTAACTCAAACCACAATATTGGATGCATACAAGCTGGATGGTACCCGGATGTGGAGAATAGATCTGGGGAAGAATATCAGAGAAGGAGCGCACTACACTCAATTCATGGTCTATGATCTGGACAGTGATGGTAAAGCCGAGATGGCCTGTAAAACCGCCCCGGGAACAAAGGACGGCAAAGGCAGTTTTCTGCAGACCGGACCAGCTGCAAATGACAATGACGCCGCGGATTACAGAACAGGTGGGTCATGGTCAGGGTTTGTCATTACGGGTCCTGAATACCTGACAATTTTCAATGGCCAAACCGGTGCCGAGTTGATTACTGTAAATTATGTGCCAGACCGAAACCCCACCGACGGTTGGGGAAAAACCGGTGATAACACAAACCGGCTTGACAGGTTTCTGGCATGCGTAGCATATCTTGATGGAGAAAAACCGAGTCTGGTGATGTGCCGGGGATATTACGGCAGAACGGTTCTGGCGGCCTGGGACTGGAGAAATAATAAACTGACCCAGAGATGGGTCTTTGATTCAAACGCCAGCGGAAACGGGAATGCAGCCGGGCAGGGAAATCACAATCTCAGTGTCGGTGATGTAGATAATGACGGGAAAGATGAAATTGTTTATGGAGCATGTACAATCGATGATAACGGAAAGCTGAAGGGATCCACACGTGTGGGACACGGTGATGCCGGACACCTTTCCGATATAGATCCAGACAGACCGGGACTCGAATACTTCTCCTGCCATGAAGGCGGTGCTTGTGTTGATCTCCGTGACCCTTCTGGAAGCTCGATAATATGGAGCAAACCTGGTAATGGTGATGTTGGGCGAGGATGTGCGGCGGATTTGACTGCAGCGCACAAGGGTATGGAGTGCTGGGGGTCCGGAGGTCTGGGACTTTATACCTGCAAGGGTGCTTCTGCCGGAGCCATTCCATCTATCATTAATCATGTGATATGGTGGGATGGAGATCTGCTCAGGGAACTTCTGGACGGAAACAATATCAGCAAATATCCCAGCGGGAGTCTCCTCACAGCAGACGGATGTGCATCTAACAACGGGTCAAAATCAAATCCATGCCTGCAGGTTGATATTTTCGGTGACTGGCGGGAAGAGGTGATCTTTAGAACCACAAACAGTTCAGAATTACGTATCTACACCACTACTATTCCCACCACTCACCGTATCTATACGCTCATGCACGATCCCCAGTACCGTCTTAGCATTGTATGGCAGAACGTAGCCTATAATCAGCCCCCACATACCGGTTTTTTTCTGGGCGATGGCATGTCTGCCGCTCCCAGACCCAATATCACCCTGGCTGGCGGAACCCGCTTCTCATTGAGCTCTTCGGTTGTTGAGGGTCAGGGGTCCATATCCCCGGCAAGCGGAAGTTTTGAGGAAAATTCCAGTGTGACTGTAACCGCTGCGGGAGCAGAGGGTTTTATTTTTGACCATTGGGGTGGAGACCTCTCCGGAAATACCAACCCTGCTACAATAACCATGAATAAGGATAAAACCATCTCCGCTTTCTTTGCTGTTGATATCCGTCCCTATTATTCAATAGATGTACAGGCGACCCCGGGCGGTAAATTAACCCAGAGCCCTGAAGGGAAAAGGCTGCCGGAAGGCTCTCAGGTGAGCTGGACAGTTGTTCCTGACGACGGCTGGAAGTTTGTTGGATGGTCAGGGGATCACACCGGAGACAATGCGCAACACACTGTTACTTCTCTTAACAGCAACCTTAAACTGACTGCCACGTTCATGCCGGTAAACCCGAAATTTTATGAGGCCGAATACGGTACCATAATAAGCGGGGTGAAAGAAGCTGCAAACGCCGGTTTCTCCGGGACAGGCTACGCTAACGTCAATAACGAAATCGGTTCATCCGTTGAAATTCTGGTCTACTCAGCAGATGCAGGCCAGAAGAGCATACTACTTACATTCGCCAATGGAACATCATCGGCCCGGACTTTCTCGGTAGCTGTCAACGGCACACAGGTACTCAGCTCATTAAGCTTTGATCCAACCGGTGCCTGGACAACCTGGGGAGAAAAAGCGATTTCCCTTGATCTGCTTAAGGGCCACAACACCATAAAATTTACCTCCACAACCGCTGACGGCGGACCGAATCTGGATAAGCTCGAGATCGTTTCATTGACAAGAGCCATAAATGCAGTCGCGGTTCTCAAAGAGGGTGTCAGTTTCTGCGGCAACTCTATAAAAATAAACAGCCTTTCATCACGATCAACTGTAACTGTCAATATTTTCTCACTTGCCGGCCGGAAGATTTTCAGTAAAGAAATTGCTCTTACAAACGGAACCGGTACAATTTCTCTTCCAGAACTCAAAAACGGCAGTTACCTCCTGAAAGCAAGTATTAACGGTACAGTGCATACAAAGAAAATCAGCCGGGTCAAATAGGTCCCCCCCCTATCCCGGCAGGTCAAAGAAGCCGTTTCTCTGAGAAATCAGAAAAACGGCTTTTTTTGTACCCGGTGGCTCTGAGCTAAATGCCGGAAATCGGCTGTGAAAAGCAACTTTCTGCCGGCTGCAGGTCCCGATCCGGATGCATAAGTCAGGTTATATCTGGCTTCTAACCCTCTTCGCGTATTATTTTGGTTAATATTTTGATTGTTAAATATTATAACTATGATAATTATCAAGTTTTTTCTGTTAATCGCCATATCTCTTTTATCCTTTTGCTCCCACTCAAAAGGTCTTCATCGGACTTCAGGAAGCTCTGATTCTGCTGCTAATTGCGATTTGATATCTGTGGCGGATTCTTCAGCCCTTGACTCCGTGTGTAATGCCGATTCTTCCGATACTCTCTGTGAACAGGAGCAGGAGAGTGCTTTTCAGGATGAGATTGACAG
>JAAYYB010000149.1 GCA_012515615.1 Fibrobacter sp. | reverse complement strand
AGCTGGCCAATGCAAGCACTATTTTAAACTCATAAGTTAAAAAGATCAAAATACCTATCAGCCAATGCAATAGAATCTTTGGCCTGCTTGAGTGTAATTGATGGAACAATCGTTTTGGTGAGCAGAAGGTAATCATCCTTAAAATCTACAACATCGAGTACCGTACGAAGGACACTATGATACCACTCTTCATAAAAAGCATATTCTTTTGTAGTAATTAATTTGCTTTCAATAGCACTCTGGCGATTAATTTTTTTCAAAAGAAACTCTTTTTCCTTTACGTTAGATGTTTGATTGTATTGTACAAGATCCCGAAAATAGGAGGCCTCAGTATCTCCAAGTTCGAGCAGCTCAACGAACCGGTTAACAAACTCCTGACTGACATTTTTCGTACCATTGACAACGTTGGAGAAGTAGCCTCTGGAGCCACGTTGTCCAAGTCTGAAACAGATATACTCATGCGTAAAACCTTCATCCCATTTTTTTCGCATGCTTCGGTAATCTTCAAGATATTTTCGGAAATCATCATACGTGAAAATATCCGGCAGTTTTTGTTCTGTCATCTCGGTTCTCCGAATTCGATGCTTTTAATGATTTAGATAATATAGTAATAATTAAACTATGAATGAAAAAACAAATCAGTACTCTACCATTAAGGAGATCTGCTTAAAGCCAGGTAGTAATGAAATAGTAAGCTCTTTCTGTTTTTGCTCACCTCTTCGTACTAACTTTTTACCTTTTACCAGCATTGCAGTGCCGCCACACACAAAACCTGTGGTTCCAAGTGCAATCGGTAGGACCAGCAAATCGTTAGTCGTTTGATCGTTTGGATCCGCACCCGATAGCGCCAGTATCGTTGACCATCCCAACAACCAGCAGATGCTTCCACCAATCATTATCGCTCCACCTCGCCGTAAGCGATGCCCCTTCTCCTCCATTAATTGAAATTTCTGGATCCAGGCTTGTTTTTCTTCAATGGATAGTTCGTCTTCATCTTCTTCTGCATTGGAAACATTAGTCTGAGTTTCATTACGTTGATTAATAACTTCTTTAGATGTCGTATCAGTTGAAACGATCGTGCTGTTCTGTGCAATCTGTGCATTTAAAGCTGCGAAACAAAGGACTATTGAAAGAAATACTGTTTTAAATTTTAGCTTAGACATTAATACTGCTCCTTTTGAAATATCACCTGTTAGACCAGTCTCTTTTGACTGGAAAGTTAATGGATAGGTGATGTAAATTAATTGGAATACAAAGTATAGGTGTTTCAATTACTCTTTCAGATTCCATGTGTTGCCGTCGATTGATGTAATCAGACTCTTTTTGTCATACATGGAGCGTACGATAAGGCTAGGGCTAAAAGCATTTGCTGTGGCAATAAACTGAGTTCCATCCCAGATAAGATCCTGTATTCCTTTGTTGAGTTTGTCTGGAGTACCATCTATTTTTGACCATTTCTTACCATCATCTGATGTAAAGTAGACAGCCTCTGGCCCAGTTCCTACAATGTATGTAGCCGGAACACAAAGCCTTCCAAACTGCAGATTGTTCAACAAATGCACTGGTCCAACGACCGCTTTATAGCCGGCTGCAATAAAACGTCCATTTACATTGATTACAGTCGTTATTTTGTCATGGTCTGTTTTTTCAGCATTAATCTTAGCATCTGTCCAGTTAACTCCTGCTTTGCTATACAGCAGAGTACCATCTGTTCCTGATGCCACACACCCGGTTTCCGAACCTGTTACATCGTAGAGGTGCTTATCGCTGACTGAGTTAGCTGTTTTCCAGATTTTGCCGTCTTCAGAAATGATAATCCGTCCATACGCTCCGACAGCGATAAACCGTTTTCCAGTCCAGCAAACGCTGAAAAAAGGTGATATATCTTTTTGTTCCAGTTTCACCTTAGTCCATGTCTCCCCATCATGTGAAAAAAGAACCGTTCCTCTGGCGCCACACGTTACCGCAATAGAATCATTTGATGCAATACCCCAGAGGCCAATTCCACTTTTTCCTCCAAATCCTTTACGTGCCTTTTCTTTAAGAATATGGGCTTGCCAGCTTTTGCCATCACTGCTGCTATACAGAGCCATTTTACTTCCTCCATCAAAACCGGCTCCAATAAATCTATTCTTAAAGTAAGTAAATGATTTAATGTCAAAGTACCTTTTGGGACTGGCAGCTTTTTTCCACGTGAGACCATTTGTTGAATAGAGCAGTTCGTGCGAACAGGTAAGAATGTAGGTTGAATCATGGTAAAATATAGAAGTATATCCGATGTTACTTAATGGTTTTCCGGTATCAGCGGGAGCGCTACTGTTTTGAGCTTGTGCTGATAATGCGAAAATAAGTAGTAGTGATGCAACAACTGTTTTGATACTCATGAGATAACTCTCCTTAAATGTGTTAATAGTATTTTAAATTGTGATAATTGCTTATCTGAAGAGGTAATTACAACAGATAGTTCTGTAACTGCCTCACACAGGATAATATAACAGGTCACAATTGCTGATTTTGAAAAAGGAGTTCTACAATTAGTAGTACATTTGTGATTGGAATACAGTGTTTTTTAGAAAATAAAAAGATCCCCAAATGTTTAAAATGTTGATTTCGGGACTAAATAATTGTTTGTAGGAGTAGTCCCCAAATAATAGAATTGCATATTTCGGGACTGGTTAATTTATTTATTAAAGCTCAATAGAAATATAAAAATGCATTTCAATGCAAGATATTGAGTAAATGCATTAACTACATGCTTACACTGAAGATACGCATTGAGCAATGCCCCAATGTGACATTGATATACTTGTTCGTGTCAAACACGCAGATCCACCTGACGATGCATTACCCTACGGGATCCACGTTATCGCAAAACTGCCGTCTTCACTTATCCAGACAAGATTTTTGTCATTTAAAACCACATAGTATTTCCCATCTAAGCCGCTTATGCCAGAACCGCTAAGAGTGATTTGTGGTTTGGGAGACGATAACGTATGTGTTTCGGTAAATGACTTAACATATGGGTCTGCGTTATAACTGAAACTGAAAAATGATAAACGTTCACCGTCCCACAAAAAACTTAGTGATTTCAAGTTCTTCAAATCCGGAGGAGTTCCTTCGGTGGTAAAACTTGTAAAACTACCGTTACCCAAATCTGGTAACTTCGGTGCGGCAAATACGTTGTATTTTTCCTGTAATGCTGTTGGCTTCATAACAACAAGGTATCGGTAAGCGGTGTCTATATTTCCTGAAGAATCTTTTGCGATATAGGTGATTTTAAAGGAATTTTCTGTTGTGGTACTTATGCTGGCTGGTTCTTTTGTATAGGTAGGTTTTGGGTCTAGTGCATCGACAACTCTCACAGAATCCAGGTAGTTCCAGGTGGTATTCACAAGAACAGTATCGTATTGCTTTCCAAGAATGATGATTCTTGGAGGTATAGTGTCGACATCTGGTTTTTTGACATCTCCGGCAAGAAGATCTGATACATTTACCCATCCTTGTTCAAGATCTTTGGCTGTAATACCGTAGAGTCGGATATCATCCAGGTAAACATCCATACTGGTAAGCGTACTGTTAACAAAATTTAAGTATTTACCATCAGGAAGGTATGAAGTAGCATTTTTAATTGCATGGAAATCAATTGACCCGATCCGGTTTTTGAAATCATCCCAGACAAGACTATCCATGGTTGCTTTTGAATAGGGTCGAGGACGTAAGATTGAGACAGGTATACTGTATTTAGTCCATTCGTTGGTTAATTGAACTGACGCTTCGGGATTTCCCCAGTCTTTCATCTGGACATCAACCAGGTAGGATGTAAATGAAATATCAATAACACCGTTTCCTTTAGCCCAAAAAACGATACTATCCAACCCCGATAGATCAATAACTTTTGAATACACAAAACATGTTGGTGAATAACGTATATCGCTGGCTGCAACCTTTCCAAATGTAAAGCAACATTCACCCATAGGGTATTGCATACGGTCAGAAAAATTAACTGTAAAGTGGACATGTTTTCCCATTACGTTATCTGTTTCAATAGAACTAATGTAATCGGTTTGGGTTATTGTAGAAACAGAATCGTGAATATATTGAAACACAACGTCCAGTTGTGGTATATTTTTTGTAATTGCTGGAATACTTCCCTCAAAATCATCTAGTAAAACGTAATTGTAAAGCGAGATTACTTTGGACCATGGGCCTGATAGGCCATTTGTATCAAGCTTAGCTGCTCTGACAAATATAGCGTGAGATGATTGTTTTTCCATGACCAGCTTATTGCCGAAGATAATAGTGTCTAAATGCATGGAATCAAACAACTCGGTAGTACTTGCCTGCAAGTGGTAACTAAAACCTGAAATGGTATCCCAGGTTATTGTATCAGAGTAATTTTTAAGATCAATTACATAGGGGTGCAATTTGAATAACGCTTGTATTGCCACATGCCTTTTTGGCATATACAATGTATCACCACGCATTAATGCACTGTCAGTCCCTCCCCAATGGTCAAACACATAATCATTTTTTGTTGCTACAGAAAAGACGACTTTAGAATCAGCTACAAAGCTGCCATTTGATGGACTGACAGTTCCTCTTAATGGATCAAAATCGACTAAAAGCTGATATTTTTTTGTAGCGACTGAAGAAATCGATGTTACCTCTATCGTAATGGTCTCAGATTTAACTGTAGTATCTATTCCAACAGCACGAACTTTGACATAGTGTGTGCCTTCAGTAAATACAAGGCCGGTATCCACAGGAACAGGTGTCCGACGGTCAAATGTGCCGTTACCATCCTCATCCCAGTCAAACCATGCAATTCCTGATGAGCCGACACTTCCCGCGGAAGATACCAATATTGATGTTGGTTTTCCGGCAACAGTACGCACTGCCGCTGGCAGAATACGCAACTGCCCTTGCTGAACGATGGAAAGAAGTTTCACGTTTTGAATTGTAACTGATTGTGAGTCGGCAACCTGCACACCGCTTACAAGCATCGTATCTGAACCCTTGCTGACAGTAAGGGTTAGACGGCCATTACCAGGAACTTCTGTCAGAATGTAGGAACCGGAAGCATCCGTAGTGCTCACAATTACATTATTCATCACACTGACCGTTGCGCCGGCAACGGGATTATTTGCCGCATCAACAACTTTGCCCTGAACAGTCCCACCTGCATTAGTAATAGCAATTGTAATGGTACTGGTGTCATCGGCTTTAATTTCGTGTTCAACCAGACCATAGCCAACGCCGCGAAGTGACCCATATACTTTACAACGACCGGGAAGTACTTTTGACAATGTAAAACTCGCCGTACGCAATGTGCGTGTACTTGCTATCTGATTTTCAACCTGTACTCCGGCATCAATTACACTTGTTAATCCGGCTGTTACATTACCACGTATCCACCCATATCTATATCGCATTCGTAGCGGTTCTTTCAGCTTTTTTGACTCCAGTAAACCTAAAGATATTGTATCAATAGTGGTATCGGTGAAATCTGCATAACGAAAAACAAAGGTACTTTTGCCGGCACGTAAGCCGGTTAATGCAAAAGTCCCATCGTTATTACTCATTGTCGTAGTGCCGCCTGGATAAGCAGTAACAGAAACACCTGACAATCCTTTTCCACTTTTATCAACAATAGCTCCACTCATTGAACTCTGCAGAGAATTGGTCTCATCAAGGGAAAGGAGATCATCATCATTAGTACAAGTCAAATTGAGAAACAGAAGTGTTACAATTTGAGTAAGAACGTATAAGTACCGGTAATTTACTGAAATTTTCATCTGTTACTTCCTGTGTTGATATTCAGGGTGAGTAGGGCGCATTCACCAGTGTGCTCAGCAGGTACAGGTACTATGCTGAAATAACGAGTACGTATTTGCTTCGATTCAACTATACCGCAGATAAGGGCATCCAGCATGTTTAAAACCCATACCCCCCCTAATGATGCACCAATTATGACGTTGCGCTTTGCTGCGTCGTTCTGGGCTGTAATTTTTTTATTACCACGTAAAATATAACTTTCAGGGCTTTCACCAATAATTACCGTTGACGGGTCAGTGCGACGATACCGATCTGCTTCGGTTCGTTTACTGCTCCAGTCGGAAATGGACCAGGCAAATGCACCTGTTCCGCCAAGTGTTAACGCTATCGCTGCACAACCCTGTCCTGGACGACCGGTATAAAATTGTCCCCAACCAGGAACAACCGTACTGCGAAATAGTGCTCCTGCCGGGTTGCGTTTCTCTCCTAATGCATCTTGTGCGAAAAGGTCCATGTCACGGATTTTAATTGAAGCCGCCGCGGCTGAAAGTACCGCACCGGTTTCAGTTTCAACAAGCCGGACTGACACCAGTCGTTTCCCCTGATCTTCAGTAACGTTACCCATTACAAGATAGCGTGCTTCCATTACTTTGCCGGCTTCAAGAGCGCGCGATTCGGAAATAACATCTGTCTGTGATAGTGCCAGTTCCTGCATCATTTTAGAAAAACCGGCGCGTTCAACGACACTGACTCCCTTTCGGGATGAAATGTAAACTACTGCATACTCTGAAGCCATTGATCCAGCTTGTGGTACAACTCCCGGTGCAACAGTGAACGGTAATACTGCAATGGTTTTTGATGAAGTAGAATCCAGAGTAAGGTTCGCAAACAGCATATCCATCATTCCCCGGAGATTATCAATACTATTGGCACTTTTAAGTGCGGTAGAGATACGCGCATCGGACACGGCTTGAACACTGTCTGCATATTCTTTTTCCCTGACTGCCATTAAAGAATCATCAGCCGCTTTGACAGAATCCTTCCAGGTCTGGCTATGTTCCAGAACAATTGTGCGATTCAGGATCTTTTGAGGTGCAATACTTACAATCTCATCGATCGGTTCGTAGCCGTGGGAAGTAACTCTAAGTGCATGATTTCCAACCGAAAGGCTATCTCGAGTTACAGGAGTTGTTCCGACAAATACACTATCAAGATAAACAGATGCAGCAATGTCACCGGTTGTGACTGTAATGCTGCCAACCGGTTTCATCTGCACCACTGTTTCAACATCATTCCAGTCATCAACTGCCACTGGTGGCCAGGTGGATTGGGAAAGATCAAGCAGTGAACTATCCGGAAGGACAACACGAGTGAAGATACTTTTATGAAACCGTTTTTCTATAGTAGTGCTGTCAGCCCCTCGTACAGAAATGATTAATGAATCTGAAACCAAACGTAGAAGTTTCCCTTTTCGGATTTTTCCGTCTGAGAATGTGAAACTGGAAAGTGAATCGGATTTAGAGGATTCACCATGCAAATTAATCGTACTAAAAAAGACAAATAGTACTCCAAAAAAGGTTTTACGAAAATATTTCATGTTTTTTTGCACCATAATGAAAGGCTGATGATGAATTTTGAGATTTGTACTTATTTTCATGAGTCTTTAAATATAATAATCAGTGCAAATAAAAATGAAACTCCATGTGTAAAAATTCCTTAAATTCCAGCAACTACACTAAATGATGTTCTACATTTTACAGTACACCTTATAATTGTGACACGTGTAAAATAAAGCTATTTTTACTAATTGTCAGCAAATATTTTGCTGATACGGGCAGAGTCGAAATGACATGTGTGATTTGTGTAAAACCCCGTCATCTCGACTCCGCTCGACGACCGGGAAGTAATTCTAACAAAGTAGAACTAAGATATAGCGTTTCGTTTGCAATTCAACTTATTGCACAATGTAACTTTTAGTGTTCTAATAATGTAGTATACATTTCTTACGATTTTATTTAACAACACTAAACCGGTGTTCCTGTTTAAACCCGTTGGTTCTAAAAACAAGAAAATATGTACCAGAAGTAAAAGAATTGTTTTGTAAATAAACTGTATAATACCCGGCATTTACATAGCTATTTACTACTTTGCGCAGTACTTGCCCTTTTAAATTGTAAAGATACAAAGAGACATATTCCATTTCCGGCAGGTTGAAACTAACCTTCATTGTTTGGCCAAACACTGAAAAATTAGATGAAGGCCTAGTATCATGAAGGTATATAGGGACGGGATTTTTTAGTATTGAACCTGGTGTATCGGGCTGATATTCACCATATTGCAGAAAACTGCAACGGGCTGTTTGAAGATCGTATGGAATAAGTAAATCGCTTTGAATTCCTGAATATAAAGCACCACCAGATGCAGCCAAACTACTCCTCATCATACTAAAGAGTACACGATACCCATTTATAACAGAGGTTTTTACAGGATTCCATTGTAAAACATAGCTTGTGTTAACATCTATCGCGGCAAGCCTGTTACGACATTGGCCTCCGATGGAATCAAATCGACCACTAAGATATAGAGTACTTTTATCTATTGCAATCCCTTGAACCTCATAATTCGGTGATGGATTCCAGGTAGTGAGATTACCAGTTGTCATATCAAAAGAAGCAAGATTTCTTCTCTGATTACCATTTATAGTATCAAAATTTCCACATACATATAATGTTTGTTCGTTCTTAGCAATCTGATAGACAGACCTGTTTATGGCTGGTTTCCAATCTATAAGCTTACCAGTAGCAGCATCAAGCGCCGCTAGATTATTTCTCGTTTGTTCCCCAACAAAATCAAACGTACCACCTACGTAAAGTGTGGCTCCATCAATAATCATCGATAAAATACCACCTGTTTCCAATCTCCACACAAGAGAACGATTATTACTCAGATCATAGGCTGCCAAAGAATAATGCATATTTGCATTACTGTCAATTGTAAAACCTCCAACAAAAAGCATTTTATTATTGCATGTCATTGAGGTAACCCGATTGAATATTATTCCATTATTCCAGGGAATTATTTCTCCAGTTTTTGCATGAAGTGCAGCCAGACTATTGTTTGTCCTATTTCCTGTTGTATCAAATACGGTGCGATCACCACCAATATAAACAGTCGAATCATGAACAGTTATTGCTGTAACAAACGCATTAATTTTCCAGGGGATTGCGGGCGTCCACTCTTTTGCTTGCCCAGTCTTTGTATCGATGGCTGCTATACAGTTTTTTGTTTTTCCAAAAACACCTGCATTATTTATGACAAATGCATTCTTACTGGCTGTAAATGTGGGATACCTTGCTTCCCAAAAAGTCATATCTTTTGACCATATTTTATGGCCAGAAGTAACATGGGTTGAACTGAGTATGCCAACCTGTCTATTGCCTTTCGTTGTCCCAAACGTAACAATATTCGTATCCATTAGTAAAACACTTAAAACGCTATCAATAGAATCATCAATTTCAGGTTTCCAGCTAGTTGCAACACCGGTTGAACAATTGAATGCTACTACAGACTTATGGTACTGGCCACCGATAGTATCAAAGGAGCCACCTACACAAAGAGTATTTCCATTAGCAGACAGAGAATAGACTCTTTTGTTTGGCATGGGATCCCAGTTGGTTAGTTTTCCAGTTTCCGCATCGAATGCTGCAAGGTATTTTCGGAGTTGACCAGAATAATCCACTGTAAGGTTTCCGCAAATAAATATCGCCTTGTCTGTTGCAACAATGGAACTTATTGTGCCGGAAATGGAAACATTCTCAACATCCGAACTCCATGATTTTACACTTTTTTTTTCGGTATCGTATGCTGCGAGCGAATGACATCGAACGTTATCTACCGAATCAAACTGCCCTGCGAAATAAAGCATTGATTTGTACTGAGTAATACATGTCACATCCCCTTTAACCGGCAATCTCCAGTCAAGAGCTTTTCCTGTCTTGATATCATATGCTTTAACATAAGATCTTCCACCAACATACAATGTTGAATCATGTAATAACATTGTATAAATATTATATGAACTATCAACTTTAACACTCCAGACAGGCTCGTTCTTTTTCTGTGAACTAAAGTAGGTGATTTGTTCTTTACGTGAGTTTTTTCCATAAAAGAAATCGCCTGCTAAACAAATACCGCCATCACTATCACTGCATACAGCATTTATTCTACCACCAAATTTTGGAAAACCATCAATTAAATTGCCACTATTCTGATCGATTACGGCACAACTACCTGTATAAGGGCCGACAGAATTAAACGATCCGCCAATATAAACAATATCACCGGCAGGATGAATTGTGTTCACAATACCGTTTGGTACCCATGTTTCTTCACGACAGGTTTCTGGAAGATTTGTTGCAGTAGTGCTGGTTACTAAAAGAAAAATTAATAGAAAGTTTAATTTAATCACAGTATGCCCTTCTAATAAGTTAAAAAATTGATGCCTTAGCAGTCCAATATATTTTTATTGTAAAGTTATTATCATAGATTCTTAACTAAACGAACAGATTAACAGCAATGCTTATCTTTTTCAATAGTAAACAATTCGCTTTTAACGCAACCAAGCCCCCTGCATTTTGCAATAGATTTATCCTGCTCTGTAGCACTCTACAGATGGGTAGATAACGTTTGTAAATATTACGTCCATTTTCGAAAATGATACTACCGGTTTACTAATACTGTAATAGTCAGTTTTTAATCAATCGTACTGAACAACCGTAATCAAATCCTTTCCCTAAATCGGCAAAGATCCAAAAAGGCTCATCAAGACTGTTCTCAAGACAAAAACATTTATAGGTCTTGGAATCACTCCACCACCACCCTTCTTGCCATAAATCCCTAAAATTATAGTAACTGAGTGAACCACCAGGGGTGGCGGAAAAACCGCAAATCCAGCTAATAATAGGAATGTATGGTGCACGAATACATGGGGCAACACGAATGCTATATTGTCCATTGAAGATAACGGGAGAGTGGTGATTTATGCTTCAAATGGTACGCGTGAACTTTGGAGTTCCACAAACGACAACAGTACTT
>JAAYYB010000148.1 GCA_012515615.1 Fibrobacter sp. | reverse complement strand
TGGAGGGTCACTAAATCACCTCTGAGGTGAAAGAGTGACTTAACTCGTTAAATGCATCCCTGGAGGGTCACTAAATCACCTCTGAGGTGAAAGAGTGACTTAACTCGTTAAATGCATCCCTGGAGGGGTCACTAAATCACCTCTGAGGTGAAAGAGTTACTTAACTCGTTAAATGCATCCCTGGAGAGTCACTAAATCACCTCTGAGGTGAAAGAGTTACTTAACTAACTCGTTAAATGCATCCCTGGAGAGTCACTAAATCATCTCTGAGGTGAAAGAGTGACTTAACTCGTTAAATTCATCTGTGAGGGGTCACTAAATCACCTCTGAGGTGAAAGAGTCAGGGGACTACGGGGTTACTAGGCAGTGACATTCCTTCACAACCGTTACGGATCGTCATCCCGTTGGCAGGGAGAGAGGAATTCCGCCTTTCGCCGGAATTGCGGAGTATTACATTATATTAAATAACCTGAAAGGGATCGTATTTATTATTTTTAACACTCTTACGGGAGGTGTCTTGGAAATTAATCAATTGTTGGGAAATTCTATTTTTACAAAAGTTTTGTTTTTTTCGGCACTGGCTATAGCAGCAGGTGATTTTCTGGCTACTCTTTTCACTATCGTATACCAGAGGTATTGGTACAATCGTGTAATGAAGCCCAAATTCGGGGATAACTTCTCGCCGAAATGTTCAATATTTGTTCCATGCAAAGGAATTCCCAAGGATCTGGGAAACAATCTCAAAGGTTTTCTGAAGCAGGATTATGCTGACTATGAAGTGGTCTTTGTTGTTGAGAGTGAGAAAGATCCGGCTGTTCCTACCATTAAATCGATAATGGAAGGGAATGCCAACGTAAAACTTGCCATCGCCGGGCTATCAACTACCTGTGCCCAGAAAAACTATAATCTTCTTGCCGCACTCCGTTGCGCATCAGATTCTGAGGTTTATGTGTTTGCAGATTCTGATATCTGCCCGGATGGAAAATGGCTTAAGGAAATCATCATGCCACTTGCGGATTCCCGCGTTACTGTTACGAGTGGTTTCCGCTGGCTCAATGCTCCCAAAGGAACAATTGGAGAGCTGACACACTCTTATGTAAATGTATTCATGTATGTGCTTTTCAGTGTAGCCTGTTTTTTTGGCGGAGTGGGGCTCTGGGGCGGTTCGATGGCAATTCGCAAAAAGGATTTTGATGAACTGGAAGTTGCTCAGAAGTGGTCCAGGACAGTGGTTGACGACATGAGTCTTTCCCAGATAGTGATGAAGAAATCCAGGAAGGCGGTTTTGATTCCTCCCTGTATCACTCACACCGATGATCTTCTTCAGACAGTCAGGGGAACTGTTACCTGGTTTGAGCGTCAGATAATGTTTCTTAAGGCATATCAGAAACCCTTATGGTTTTTCCTTGCAATGCCAATCAGTCTTGTTGTTCTGGCCCTTATTCTTCTTCTGCCCGTCTCGATCATAGCTTCGATGAGTGCCGGCAAAACATTTCTGGGAATCGGGGGAGGGGCGGCGCTTGTGTTTTACATAGGAGAGCTTTTAACAGTCTCGCTTTATCCGTTTCTGGGCTCGATGCGCAAATTTCCGAAGTTTCTGATACTTCAGCCTTATATGAGGCTTGCGCAGTTGTTAAGTTGTTTCAGGACACTCATGACCAATACTATTACCTGGGCTGGAATCAAATATAAACTGGATTTCAGTGGTGATGTTGCCAGCATTGAGCGTCCTGGAACAGATTGTTGACCGGGGGAGGTTAGATGTTGCGTTGTGCGGTTTTTGCTTCTGGTGGAGGCAGTAATTTTCAGGCGCTACTTGACAGAAAACAGTCAGGCGATCTGCATGTCGAGTTTGTGCTGTTCATTGGAAACAACAGTACCGCAGGTGCTTTTGAGCGTGCGCGCAAACACAATATCCCCTCGGTGCATCTTGCCCCGTCTCATTTTCCAACCGAAGAAGAGTATACCGCAAAGCTGCTGAAGCTGCTTCAGGATTACAGTGTCGATCTGATAATTCTAGCCGGTTACATGAAGAAACTTCCCTCAGATGTTGTATCACTTTTCCGCAACAGAATCGTAAATATTCATCCGGGGCTTCTTCCCTCATTCTGCGGAAAAAAGATGTACGGGATCAAAGTGCATGAGGCGGTCATAGAGTATGGGGTGAAGATCACGGGAGTGACGGTTCATTTTGTGGATGAGCAATACGACCATGGCCCCATAATACTTCAGGAGCCGGTAAAGGTTCTGGATTCAGACGATGCGCACACACTTGCCGAGCGCGTTCTTAAGGTTGAGCATGGAAGCTACTGGCGGGCGATAGAGGCGATTGCCCGCGGAAGGCTCAGGGTTGAGGGTCACCGGGTGACTGGAGATGTCTGAGAGGCGGCGGTCAAAAAAATCTGTAAGCGCGCCGCTTTACAAATTCGATCGGGAGATTGAAGCGCAACGGAAATGTCTGTTTATAGGAATTGATGAAGCAGGGAGGGGGCCTCTTGCCGGTCCTGTGGTAGCGGCGGCCGTCTGTCTGGATCTCGATAAACCCATCGAGGGTGTAAATGATTCAAAAAAGCTTCAGGCGAATACCAGAAGTGAACTTTACGAAAAGATAACAAGAGAAGCACGCTGCTGGGGTGTGGGGCTTGCCACTCCGGAGGAGATTGACAAAGTAAATATTCTTCAGGCGACTTTTCTGGCGATGACAAGGGCAGTTGAAAAGCTTGGTGTTCAATGGGGATTTGCTCTGGTTGACGGCAACCGGCCGATACCTGAAATCGAAACAGAGAGGCAGATGACTGTTGTAAGCGGTGATGCCCGGAGTGCATCGATAGCCGCAGCGTCAATTCTGGCTAAAGTCACAAGAGACAGGATAATGGAAGAGTATCACCGGAAATATCCGGTTTATGATTTTATAAATAACAAAGGCTATGCAACCGCGCATCACCGGAATAGTATAATTGAGCATGGTCTGAGTGAAATTCACCGTCGTTCCTTCTGTGAATTTATTCTTCAAACGAGTTTGCCACTGTGAAAGGGGATTAAGAATGGCGCAGATAAAGCCGTTCAAGGGCT
>JAAYYB010000147.1 GCA_012515615.1 Fibrobacter sp. | reverse complement strand
TGCCTAAAATTGAGATGAAATTTGTCCCCACTTTGGAGAGGGTATGACTGTTTCCAGTTATGCAGGTAGAACCTACAATGTTCCTCCCTATGTCAAATCTACTGCCATTGTTTCCGATTGAGGCATCGCTGCCCAATGAAATTTTTCTTATGGCATTCTGTTGCTGATCACTGTGGGTATTTATGATGGCACCGGTGCTGTCATTTCGCTGGCCGTTTATGACGATATCATTAGTGTACCCCTGAAGGTTGTACCCATTTACATCAAGGGCTGCCCCTGTGTTGATTGTTATTGTATTACTTGATGCACCCAGAGCCTGTGCATTTCCGACTTTGGTTATTCCCGAATCGGCAGTGAAACCGCCGGTGAATGTGTTGACACCCGAGAGGGTCAGCGTGTCGCTGCCGGATTGTTTTACTGCACCGGGGCCGGAAATAACACCTGCGAATGTATAGGCATTAGTCCTGTTGAAGGCCAGAGTACTATTGTTGGTTACGTTTCCAATTATGCTCCCGGTGGTTCCACCGTTACCTATTTGCAGAGTACCAGTACTGATTGTTGTTCCACCGCTGTATGTATTATTCCCGGAAAGTGATGTTATGCCGGTACCGGATTGTATTACCACGCCTGGGCCGGAAATAACTCCTGCAAATGTATAGGCATCAGACCGGTTGAATATCAGAGTAGTACTGTCGAGTACGTCTCCGGTTATACTTCCTGATGTACCGCCGTCACCGATTTGAAGAGCTCCTTGACCGGGAGTGGATCCGCTAAGGATAGTGGTTCCACCGGTGTAAGTGTTTGTTCCAGTCAAGATAAAAGTTCCGGGCCCCGATTTTTTTAAGAGTGTAGGGCCACCGGGTCCGTCTTCGATCACTGGGGAAAACCGACTTGTATCTTCGGCGGCTCCTCCAATTTCCAGAAAACGATCACCAGAGCCGGAGAAAGCGATTGTCCCGGGATTTGTAAATTTTAAGGGGCCAGTTCCGCTCGCGTAGATATTCCCGCCTTTTTCAGTCAGGGTAAAGAGACGATCTGTGCTTGCAGCTGCCCCGGTATGCCTCAAGGTACCTCCATCTAAAACCAGATTTGAGTCACTTGAAGAAGACTTACCGATACCGCTGTTTTTACCTCCATCTGCAATAATGGGTACATTCAGGCGTACGTGGGATTTGATGGTGGTGGCACCGGGGTAAGTATTCACACCATTAAGATTAAGAGTAGCTTCACCGGTACTTGTCGCATAGATTTTCAGTCCACCTGTGCCGTTGATAATAGAGTTAATACTTGTTGTTTTTCCCGAAGCAGCAGCAATCCCGTTTATATTTTCAAATTTTATAGTTCCACCATTGAGATTATAACCACCGTTTGAAAAAGTTATGCTGTCGACACTTTGGGTTCCGGATACGTTGATAGTCCAGTTTCCATCACTACCCGCAAACGTTGCACTGTTTCCCGCTCCTGGCCAGGGAACCAGGCTGGTTCCGTTTGTTGTCCAGAAATTATCGGTGCCCCAGGTACCATTTCCGGTTTGAATCCCTCCATTTGTGTTGGTATCCCATCTGTAGTCGGCGGCAATGGTTGCAGTTTGAAATCCAAAAAGAACAATTCCCAAAAAAGACACTAAAATCAATTTATCCGGCCTGAAAAGGCCTGAAACGGTTAATCTCATCTTATTTGACCCTTTGCTCGTTTTTCAAAAAACCACCTATATTATACATTATTAATTAGTAGCCTGACAAGAACCGGTTGTTCAAAAATCCTGCCTCAGGTTTAAGTTCAGGGGAACCGGAATTGCATGTGTGGATTACAGGTGACACTATGCCGGAACTTCCTGATGTAGAAAATTTCAGACTCTATTTCCAGAAAACTTCTCTGAATCAGAAAATAAACTCCGTACAGGTAAAAGAACTCAGATTCCTGACAGAAATTGATCAATTCAGCCTCCAGAGACTTCTTACAGAAAACAGATTCTCAGAGACCTTTCGCCATGGTAAAAACCTTCTGGTCAGAATAGGTACCGATCCCTGGCTCACAGTGCATTTCGGGATGACTGGTTATATTAAATATTACAGTGATATCAGCCAGGAGCCGCCCTTTGACCGGCTGCTCATTAACTTCTCCAACGGAAATCACCTCTCTTTTTCCGATCAGCGGATTTTTGGCAGGGTAGGGGTCACCAGCTCCCCGGAACAGTTCATCAAAGAGCACCATCTTGGTCCCGATGCCCTTCAGATAGATGAAAAAAGATTCCTGGAACTGTTTTCACGAAAAAAAAGAGCACTGAAAACTCTTCTAATGGATCAGACTTTTATGGCCGGGATAGGGAATGAGTACTCTGATGAAATTTTATTCCGGGCTGGATTTCTCCCTGGAAGAAACAGTTCAACTCTGGATATCGAGGAACTCAAAAAGCTGTTCAGGTCAGTAAAAGAGGTTATTCATACGGCGCTAAAGGCTCATGCAGTTAAAAAGCTCTTTCCGGATGATTATCTGCTTAAGAACCGGCGTAAAGGAAGCAGATGTTTTAGATGTAATGCAGTTATGCAGACCTTGAGGTTTGGCGGACGAACTGCATATTATTGCCCGGGGTGTCAGAGATGAGTCTTTTCAAATACAGGTACAGCTGCCAGATCTGATTGCAGAACCGTTGAAGAAATGTTCTGCCTCTCACAAACCTTCTTAACAATGAGGATGAGTGACTGGAAGAAATTGGTGCTTCCTTTCTCAAGGATTTGACAGTTTGGTGGAGTCTCGGAAACAGAATCAGGATCCCCGGTGATAATAACAGAGGGTACAGAGTGATGGACAGTTGAAACAGCCTGAAGAAACTGCACGCCGTTAAGAGTCGGCATACGGAAATCGGAGATAATTAAAATAGGGCTAAGCCCCTGTTCAATATCGTGGAGAGCCCGCATGGGGCAGCAATAGGTAGAAATATTTTTAAAACCTGCACGATTGAGAATGGTTTTCATAAGATCAATGGCTACCTCCATGTCATCGACTATTATGATTTTCCCTTCCAAAGCCTACTCCTTTTGATAGTAAAACGCTTATTTCTCCAGTGATAAATATTTAAAAGCAAGTATCCTGCCATAAATTACGTGTGTAAAGATTTAAAGAGTGTACTTTTCATCAATTTGAGAATGATAACACTCTATTGGGTACCTCTAAAAATTCATTTTTTTTGCGGCCATCTGTGGATTCTACTGCGCTGCCTTTGCATTCAATCGATACCAATTTGCAGAGAATTCTCGCCCTGGCCCCGCTTGAAAACTGAATATTTAGAGATACCCTTTAATCTGATTAATCATCACAGGAATCTAACCCGCGTGGGAGCTCGTCCTCAGAATAGAATGTCTCCCGTGCTGCATCGGCGGGATCTTTATATCTCCTGTCAGGAATGCCCTTCAGGGCAGAAAGAATATTGTCGGGAGCATGATGATCTCTTGCAAAGCGCACCAGGTCATCTCTGCTTGAAGGAAAACGCGATTCCTTCAGGAATTTCTCTACATCTATGGGATTGACATCTCTTTCCATGTTTACCTCCTGAGTCAGTTGGAGAACCGTAATTTAAATAAATCAAACTCTGTGCCATTTGTAAAAGGCGGGAGCTATATTAGAGGTTCAGCGTTCAGCGTTCAGCGTTCAACGTTCAGCGTTCAGCGTTCAGAGGTTCAGAGGTTCAGAGGTTCAGAGGTTCAGAGGTTCAGAGGTTCAGAGGTTAAGAGGACAAGAGGTTAAGAGGACAAGAGGTTAAGAGGACAAGAGGTTAAGAGGACAAGAGGTTAAGAGGACAAGAGGTT
>JAAYYB010000146.1 GCA_012515615.1 Fibrobacter sp. | reverse complement strand
ATACCCACACTTACAGGCAGTGGATTTCACAGAAAGATTATATCTTGTAATATATTTAGTGTAAATAGTGCTTTTTTGAATTATTGATTCTATAGGGTGCAGCCTCAGATCTAGGCACGATTATTGCTTGACACTTGCTACTCCTTAAGGCATGATATATTATTAGTTTACAACGACTTATAATATAAACCAAAAGGAGCCGTCAAATGTCAGATTCTAATATACTTTCTGCCGCAATCGATGCATTTAAACAAACATTCACTAAAATGTGTTCAGATTTACCAAATACACTTGACACATTAGATGAAAAGAGTTTCAAGATGATGACCGAAGTTCTTCTGAATGCTGCTGGAAATGCTGGTATTGCAGGACTGGAAACATTTCTTGCAGAATCTGATACCGTACATGCAACAATTACTAAAAATGGCTCCGTATACCGGTATAAAGGAAAATGTAGTAAGGAACTGTTAACATTATTCGGTACAATCAATGTTGAACGCACCATGTATTATGACGAGGTAAATGGAGGTCAATATTACTATCCCATAGACGCTGCATTAGGACTTGAAAAGGATGACTTTGCAACCCTTGAGACCCGGGAGATGCTTCTTTTTGCTGCTTCATCCAGTGTTCCATCGGAAGTTGAGCAGTTATTGAAGAAATGCAGTTTGTGTCAACCATCACGGACTGCGATTCAAAATATTATTAACCGTGATGGGCAACTTATGGAATCGTTGCGTGATAAAATAGCTCAAAACGTTTTTGATCACTATCAACCACCCAAAGAAACAAAAGCACTGGTAGCCAGTTTAGATGGTGTAAATGTATTGCTCCGAGAAAAAGGGAAAAAGAAAGGGCGAAAGAATAAACGCCCTCAGGATTCCATTCAAACCGACTTGGCATCCACATCATATCATAACGCCATGGTTGGTTCTGTTTCACTGTATGGTGTAGATGCACAAGGCAAGCCAGAACGGTTATCCAGTGTATATACAGCTAGAATGCCTGAAGAAAAATCAATTGAATTCAAAAAAGAATTCGAACGTATGGTTAAGACCGTTGAATCCAAGTTCTCTGGTGATACCAGTCCTGTTTACAGAGTACTTTTAACTGATGGTCACTTGATGATAAAGGGATATGCAAAAGAGAGTGCGTTTCTTCGGCAGTATGAAAAATGCCTGGATTTTTATCATGCAACAGAGCACCTCTCAAAAGCTGCAGATGCAATGTATGGAGAAAAAACTGAATTCTCAAAGGCTTATTATGCAAAATGGCGATCCAGACTTCTATCTGTTTCCAACGCTCCAGATGCAATAGTGCGTTCGTTGGTAAGTTTTCAGCAACGCACTCCACTTACCGGAAAAAGAAAGGATGAGTTGAAAACAGAAGTCACCTTTTTCAAGAAAAATAAAAAGTTGATGAAATATTATAACTTTAACAAACGTGGCTTACCAATTGGTAGTGGTCCGATAGAAGCTGCCGCTAAAACGATCGTGCGACAAAGAATGTGTCGCAGTGGAATGAGTTGGAGTCGCGTTAAAGGACAATATGTATTAACCGTCAGGTCATATGTGAAATCTGGATTGTGGGATGAGGCCTGGGAATACTATGTAGAATTAAAAAAAGCTGCATAAATTGACGGGTGACATGCCTATAATTAAGGCTGCACCCAATTTTAGTAACCCTTCCTCAAATACAGCAAATTGGAAATACCTTGGTGCCAATAAGCGTTACAACGATAAAGGTAAGGTTCTGGAAGTTGAAAGACCTGTAAATGGAAAATGTGTATATTCTGCAAATGTTTATGGACATACTGCTAATGTTGCAACAGCAACTCTTTCAAATTGCAGATTTCAGGAGGGTAGTGTTTTTACTGGAGATTACAGGATTGGAAATATTGAAGGGTACTGGGATTATGCAAATGGCTGGGTAAAAGGAGCTGATGCAAATGTGACACTTTCAAATGATGCCCCATCCGTTCATTTTGGGCAAAAAGTGATACGAGTCGCAAACGACTATGCTGCAGGTCGTAATAATCGTGTTTACCCAGGAAAAACATATATCATGACAGCTTGGGTTAAGGTAACTGCT
>JAAYYB010000145.1 GCA_012515615.1 Fibrobacter sp. | reverse complement strand
TCAAAAAAGACTGGAAGGGCTGGGGGAATGAGATTTTGTGAGGGGGGGAACTAATAATTTATCCTTCACCCAACGGAACAAATTCAAGCACCTTTTTATTCTCAACGTCAACTTTGAGTAAGTACTGAACATCCAAGCAAACCTTGCTCATAACAATGATATTGCATTTGCTTCGGTTATCATTCCACTCAACATTTCCAACGGTAAATTTTTTGCATTCTTTGCTGCAAACAGACATGTGTGTGACATATTCTACGGCCTCTTCCTCGACATTTTCCCAATTCATCTTCAAATTTCCCTCTTTTTGTGGAATTCTTGCTGCTTTCGCATTGCATCCATAGATAGTGCAGAAGATGCTAATAAACAATATACCTATCACGTAATGCTTCACCAATACTCTCCCTGAAAAGGTTTCCACTATACTTTTCTGTATCTTTTAGAATTCCTACACCAATATTCTTCAACTCAACTTTGAGACGGTCATTAAAATTGGTATAAGTACTTTGAGGTATCTGATTATTTATATCTTGATATGCATGTCTAAGCTCATGATACAAGCCAACCTTATCTCGGTTATCTTGCCAAGGCAACTTTGGGGTATTTTGATTTTTTCTGTAATAAGTCTTCAATTCAGGGTTAAACGTTACTGTACCATTTGGGTTGTAATGATTTCCTGTAGATGTTCTATCAATATTGACAGTGATATCTTTTACAGTGTTCTTGCTTAATTCTCCAAGTAGGTTTTTGGCTACTTCTGAAGACATTTGAAGTCCTTTGACTATAATTCTTGCTTCGATTCTTTCAAAAATATTTCCACTATAATTCAGTGATCCGCCAACACTTTGAAAGAATCCCATATCGGATAGCTTGCTTAAACCACTTCCTGTCATCGATCCCAAAGCACCACCATAAACACTACCAACTAAACTTCCCAAAAATGCTGCACCTAAATCGCCATCGCTTGCATTGTATGCAGCTATGCTACCTATTGTACCCCCTATGGCAGCTCCAATAATGAAGCCCGTTGCATTCCATAAACCATAGACATTCCCATCTGGGTCAACGAAGTAAACGGGATTATTACCACAATAACCATAGACATTCCAATCCTGCTCGTAGGGATCAGTAGATAACCATATCCCTATTTCGGGGTCATAGAATCTCGCCCCGAAGTAATACTTCGCAATCTGTGCCTCATAATTAACCTCTGGTGCCGGTACCTCATAAAGATTCGCACCATTCACATCTGCAGCCTGCACTTCGCTCAATGTCCGATTGAGAATAACTGTCTGTTTATAACCAGCTTCAACCGAATAAGAGAGATCGTCCAGATCATACTTTACAGTTATTCCTTCATCGGTATTAATAAGGTGGAGACTCAATTTTTCTATAGTTGTTCTGCCTGGAACTACAGGTGAATATACACAATGTAAAGACTCTCCATTATTGCTGTAATTAACCGGTTTAGAAAAATTCCCGCCAGTCGTTTTGACTGAGAAATAACCGACAAAACCCTGCAAATCGGTTTCGATCTGAATATTAAACTCTAACCTTCCATCGTTGTTATCACAACCCTCTTTGTCGAATTCTTTAGTTGTAAACTGCTGTCTTGTCGGGTCAATTTCAGGTGCGGTAACGATATCATCCAGCGGTACCATTTTCCCGTATGGCTGATAAGCAAAAGCCTCGGTGACTCCACCATTTTCTCTCATTACCATTCTTGTAGATCCAAGATGATCTTTAAGGTAATAGTCATAGAAAAACCCGGAAGCCGTTTTGAACATTCTCCCTTCACCATCGATATCGATTGATTCAAGTGAATAGGATGGGCTCTTATTCGCGATAAATTTGTTCTGAAGAACCCTGTACTGCTCAATATCTTTGTCTGCAAACAGATCAAGACACTCACTTCTGGCAACAGTAATGTTTACATCTTCAGAAAAGGTTTCCGAGCCTACACCAAGCGTCAGTCTGGTAACAACTATCTGCCCTGTCGAAGAAAACAACCCGGTAGTCCTGAGAATACCATTAAAATCTATGGATGTAAAAGTTTGGGATGTATTCAACGGGTTTGAGGGGTCCTCATAATCTGTATAATAAATCTGGAAGAAACCATCCTCAACTAACGGTGTGCCCCTGGCTACAATTTCTGCCTTAACTATAGCTTTATTGCTGCTGGAGTATATCATTCCATTATCCAGATAAGCAGTTGCTTTCATTTTATTACGAACCAGAGCAATAGCAGAAAAAGAGGGCAGCTCAAAATAAACCCTGTAAGGATAAAACGCAGGTTTTTGTATCTGTATGGGCTCTAAAATTACCCACTCGTTTTGTATACTGGTTAAAACCGCAAGTTTGCATGCTTCGGGAGCTGGTCCTGCTTTGGGTACAGATATTTCGACGATGATCTTTCCGCCGGGGTTAAACGAACTTTCATCTATGGTTATATACCTACCTACAATTTCATACCCTTCAAATACAGGTGCAATAACAGTATCTGTTTTTATTATATAAGGTGTATTACTTATAAAAATAGCAGGTGAAAGATAAGGCTTAACAAGGGTATTCTTCCCGAAAGTTATGACCAAACCGGAATCTGCATAATCTTCGTTGAATCTGGTAAGATCATAATTGACCGTGACATCTGAAGATGCATTATTGATCGAAGCCGGTGTGGGAATCGCGATTTCCTTAAAACTTGCCGGGTCAAGGGGATCTGTGTTAGTTACAAATACCTCAGTATAGTTTGGCAGTCCATCCCCATCAGCATCTCCTTCCGGATCCACAAGGCTGCTTATGATTTTTGCACCCGGTTCTGTAGTTATCCTTTTTGCATAGATTGCCCCGTCATACTGAGCCCGTGAATATATGTTAACCGTGGCATTGGGGGCTGTTATTATCCCGGCAATCCTGGAATCACAGCCAATGGAAATTGTGTTCTGGTCGCTGATAGGAATTTTGATTTTTTGGGCTGAGGCTGTTCGGGCTTAGAAAAGCTCTT
>JAAYYB010000144.1 GCA_012515615.1 Fibrobacter sp. | reverse complement strand
TTCAGCAAACAGGCTATTGCATTCCAGATAGAGCCTGCTTGAAAAATAAAGTACTCTAATTTTAGAAATTGCAGTGCTATGCTTAGGGGTTTATAGTTGTAGCGGGACTTTCAAAGCGGATATTTAGGAAAATTTGAAATTGCTTTAAACCACAATTTCAATTTATTGTGTTATCTGAGAGTATCGGTAAGTAATTATTCAGGCGTAATCAAGTGAGTCGCACCTCTGTACGGCTTGTGGGGACCCCCTTTCAACGAGGGCCGCAACCGGGGGGATCGTTATATCGAGGTATTCGGCAATCACCGCCAATGGTATGAGCTCCTGAATGTGGGATTGATAGCAGAAATCAGCACGAGCCTGTGATCTTTTATCCATTCTTCCCCGTTTTTTCAGTTCATCTGATTTAAGACTGTATTTCTCACAAACCTTGCTTTCAATTCTCTTGAGAACGATAGGGTAATCAGCCTTCCGGTGCATTCTATTCAAATATCCCTTATAGTTCTCCAATGCTTGCTTCACAAAATCAGGGTCGCCAATCACCGATGGAAAACCCTTACAAGAACCGGTTAATTCAGTCGCTTCTATGGCTGAGAGTATACCGGCAATTTCATGGTCCCTGGAAATGCAGCTCTCGGACATGGATTTGAGATAATCTGTAACAGCACCCCATTCATTGGCTCCGAAAAACCGGAGAGCCTGCTCCCGGTTCAGGAAATTTTGTCCAAGGGCTCCACTACTACCGATAAGAGAGCCGTGCCCGCACCACTGGTAATTTCCAAGTTCCTCCAGGGATTTGACTTTCCGGGCCCTTAAGGGGTTGAAATGAATGTATTTGATCAGCCTGATAGCATAATCCTGCTGCTGGCAGAGGATGGATTTGAATCTGTCTTGAAAAAGGTATCCTCTTTTTTTGTATTTCCTGTTGTATCTGCCTGCATAACCGCCGTTCAAAGAGCGCATCAGCTTATGCAATGGAAGGTGACTGGTTCTTAGGAGAAGGTGATAGTGGTTGTCCATCAGGGCCCATGCATAGCACTGGAAATCGCATTTTCTCAGCCCTTTTTCAAAACGGGAAAGGAAATCGTACCTGTCGTCATCGTCTATAAAGAGCTGTTTATCGGATACAGAGTGGGCCATGACGTGAAAAAGAGAGCCGGGTGATTCTATACGGGCCATGTGTGGCATATCTAACCTCCGGTTAATGGGGTTTAGATGCCAAAGAGCCGCAAACTTTGTTCCATGAAAAAAGATGAGGAGAGAAAAAAGTAGTCCGTCCCCTAAGAAGCGTCCCCATTCTTCTCCGCCGCCTCCATCGTCTGGCTGATAAGCACCGATATCGTCATCGGGCCAACTCCCCCAGGAACTGGCGTATATGCACTACTGTGAGAAATCGCATTCTCAAGATCTATATCACCAACATTTCCGGGGTGATAACCAGCATCGATAAGAACCGCTCCCTCTTTGATCCAGTCTCCCTGAATAAACTTCGGTTTTCCAACTGCGCCAACCAGAATATCGGCACTCCTGACTATAGATGGGAGATCTTTTGTACGGGAATGGCAGATTGTGACTGTTGCGTTTTTGTTCAAAAGCATCATTGACATCGGTTTCCCAAGTATCGGACTTCTTCCGACAACAACCGCATGTTTACCATCTAAACTTATGTTATAGTGCTGGAGAATTTTCATAATTCCTGCCGGGGTGGCACTTCCATAAACCTGTTCGCCCATGGACATACGTCCGAAACCAAGACAGGTTACCCCATCGACATCTTTTTCCAGAGCTATAGCATCAAATGCCGCCCGTTCATCGATTTGACGTGGGACCGGGTGTTGAAGCAGTATCCCGTGGACATCAGGATCGTTGTTTAACTTATTTATATGTTGCAGCAGTTCAGCTGTAGTGGTTGATTCGGGAAGGTGGACCTTTTTGGATGCCATTCCTACGCGGGCACAGGCATTACCCTTCATTTTGACATATGTTTCAGATGCCGGATCATTGCCCACAAGGATTGTTGCCAGAATCGGGGTTCTGCCCCCATTTTTTTGTTTATATGCCTCTACTCTTCCACGGAGCTGTTCCTCTATAGATTTCGCCAGTTTTTTTCCATCCAGGATAAGCGGTTCTGCCATTTTTCAGTATCTCCTTTTTTCCATAACCTAACTTATTCGCCCTGATTCGAATGCATAAATAAGGTATAAAATAAATTAAGGTTAGTGCTGAAATTGGAAGATGATCCGGGTTCCTGTTTTTAAATGGAATCAGGCTTTAAACCTGTTCATCAAAAACTGCCAGAACATATTTTTATCAAGTACCTGTCTTTTGGGCAGCCGGTGCTCAGTATATAAACCTGTCAAATCTGGATCAGCATGTTAATCGAATTCCTTTATCAACAAACAAATATATACCTGCTTTACAGTAGATTGTTCAGCACCAGTGTCGCGACGGTGCTCTCATTTTCCCTGGCGATGCTTCTCTTCCCTCCATATATAAAATTTCTGAGGAAGTTCGGGATGAGTTCAGAATTTCAGGAAAACAAAGGAACTGAGCCGGTGATGCCGGCTGGGATCCTGTTTCTGTTCATCACCACCATTACGGTTCTTATCTCCGTTCGTATTAACTCCTATGTGACATCTGCTATGGTTATTTTTCTGTTTTTCGGGATTATCGGTGCAGTTGATGATATAGTCAAGGTCTTTAACAAACGCAAGGTGGCAAAAGGACTGATATCCAAACAGGATTACCAGTACAAGGCCGACGGGATTTCTGCGACACTGCGTCTCTCTCTATACATCGTTATATCTTTGATTGTTGCTATAGTAGCGTATGAATATATTCCCAACATAAACGGTACAATCAACCTGCCATTTGTCAGTATTACCAAAAATTATCCCTATCTTCCGTTCTGGCTTTTTATTCCCCTGATGACTATCACTATTGCGGTTCTGGCAAATGGGGTGAACTTTACAGACGGTTTTGATACTCTTGCTGCTGTCCCCTGCATAACAAATCTCCTCTTTGTAGGTGTGATCTCATTTATTTCAAGTAATACGGGATGGAGCAAATACCTTCTTATTCCTCATATCCCCGGTTTGCAGGAACTTCTCCCACTGATAGGAGCGATTATCGGGACGCTATTGGCATATCTCTGGTTCAATTCGCCGCCATCAACAATAATTATGGGCGATTCAGGATCAGTTGGGTTGGGCGGACTTATCGGGATCCTCTTTGTATTTACCAAGGCAGGTTTTTATCTTCCCATTGTCGGATTTATCTTCCTTCTGGAGTTTACCTCTGTAGTGATTCAAATCGGGTATTTTAAAATGACCAGAAAGCGATTTTTCCTGATGGCCCCCATACATCACCATTTTCAGATTAAAATGAGGAACAGCGGCAGGTTTGGGGGGGAGTTCCAGATAAAATCAAAGATCGCATGGCGTTTCCACATACTTTCTATAGTGCTTCTTGTTCTAAGCCTTGTTTTATTCCTGAAAATTAGGTAATATCTAAGCAGCACATATGGTAACTGATCTAAGATCCAACTATACATCACCAGCGGGAAAAGAATTTACTTTTGCAGCTGCCCGCTTTGCCGGCATTAATCCTTCAAGCCATGTACTGGATATGGGGTGCGGTTATGGTGACGGAGCCTGTAACCTGGCTTCTGAATTCCGCTGTAAAGTCACAGCCTGTGATATCAGTGCAGAAAACATAGAATTCGCACATCAGCTTGCAGTAGAACGAAATGTAAGTCATCTTATCGACTTCCATACTGTGGATCTGCTTTCCGGCGCCTTTCAGGAGAAATCCTTTGAACTTACTCTGGCTGAGGGTGGAGTGCTCTCATTTATCTCCAGGCGCAAGGGATTGAGCCTGGCCTCATCGCTGCTCTCTGCACGGGGATGGATGGCTTTTTCCGACCTGATACTCCTTTCAGACAAGGTTCCTGATGAGATACTCAATATCTTTGAGCACGATAAATACCATTATGAGACGGAGCATTCTTTCAGAAAACTTATCGCAGAAGCGGGCATGGAGGTGCATTTCATGTCTTTAGTTCCTCCCAGCGGTTGGGATAATTATTATGCCCATATGGCACGACGACTGGAGGACAGCAAAGGGTTCTTTGCTGACAAACGGATAAAACTTGCATTCCACCGTGAAATAGATGTATTCTATCGGCTTGAAGGATTCAAGCATGTCGGATATTTATTTTGTATCGCACGCAGAAAAAAATAGCATTTGTGATTTCTGTCACAGCAGTTTTCCAAGTTCTTTTATATATTTTTAACTGTAATTAAAATTTTTACGTTTGAAAACAACTCTATCAAGGAGGTTTTATGAGAATTTTCACCTTAGCAGCTGCATGTCTATGTACTGTGTCAACAGTACTGGCGCAGATACAGCCAGTTGTTACAGACAACCAGGGTGATGGAAATGTTGACTGGGCAGATCGTTGTATTGTCGCTACTGGTATCGGAGCCCCAAATCCCGATCTTCCAGAAGCCGCTCAGCGTCCTGCTGCAATGAGGGCCGCACAGACTATAGCGTTGAGAAATGCACTTGAGACTATAAAGGGAATCTTCATCAACTCAAGCACAACAGTTAAAAATTTCATGGTTGAAAATGATGTCGTCTCAAGCAGTATCAGTGGCTTTGTAAAGGGATTCCAGCAGGAAGGCCGGACCAAATACATGAGCGATGGAAGTGTTGAAATCACCATGAGAGTGCCGATCGACGGAATCGGATCAATCGGTGAGATGATCATGGGATCAGGAATAGGCGAGAAGCCGGCTATCACAAAATTCGAAGGTGAAAAAGCAAAGGAAAAAACGGTTTTCACGGGCCTGATAATTGACTGTAAAGGTCTCAATGTCAAACCGGCTCTGAGCCCGAGGGTATTGGATGAATCGGGGCGTGAAATTTACGGAAGCGCTTATGTTTCACGTGAGTGGGCAATTAAACATGGCGTGATTGGATATGCAAAGGAAGTGGAGAAAGCGGCCCAGCTGGTTGACCGTATCGGAAAAACCCCTGGTCAGATAAAGGCGATGAAAGCTCATGGTGAGAACAGCACTGACATCGTGATTTCCAATGATGATGCCTCCAGTGTAAGAAGCGCAGCGGCTAATCTGAAGTTTCTCTCAGAATGCAGAGTCATCTTTGTAATTGACTAATTAACGGAGGAAAAATGAAAACACTTAAGATACTTGTTATAGTCGGATGTGCTTTGAGTCTGCTTGCCGGATGTGCTCCCAAGGCCAGGAAAGCAGGCGGACAGATGGACGATCCGCCCACTCACTACAAACAGGGTATGAAATATTGGGATATGGATAAATACGCTCAGGCTGAAGAGGAATTCAACCTGGCTAAATCACTTGATCCCAAGTACGCCCCGGCTTATTCAGGCCTCGCCCTTACTACGGCGAAGAAAGCCTCAACGGCTTCTGACCTTGAATCGTCAAAAGATGGTTTCAAAGAAGCGTTGAAGCTTGCGGATAAGGCTCAGGAACTCGATTCAAAAATCGCTTTGGTATACATCGCCAAGGCCCTTGTAATAACGATGCAGAATGAGGGAAAGCCGGTTAAGGAATGGCTGGGGGATGTTGAAAAACAGTATGAAAAGGCCCTCAAAATAGATCCGGAAAATTCCGAGAGCTATTACAGAAGAGGTGTCTGCTATAAAAAAGCATACGATTTCTCTAAAGCAGCAAATGACTTTCGAAAAGTGCTCGATCTGAAAAAGGACTTCACACAAGTTGCCAATGAACAGTGGGAGCTTGTGCAGAAAATTGAGCGTGCTGCGCCTGGAACCGATGTAGGAAAGAAGATCGCTCTGGTGGAGAAAATCGGCAGGGCAGATATAGCTGCACTTTTTATCTCAGAACTTCAGATTGACAAACTGGTCACCAAAAAACGTCCGACCAACTATGATGCCGATTTCGAGGCACCAGCAGATCAGCGCGAGATGAAGGTAGACAGCATCGTTTCTATGGCCGCTGTGACCGATATCGGTAATCACTGGGCAAAAAATTTCATCACAGATGTTGTTGATCTCAATATCCGCGGACTTGAACCTTACCCTGATCACACTTTTCATCCTGATCAGCTTGTAAACCGTGGTGAATACGCACTGGTTGTGGAGGAAGCACTTGTGGCTATTCTGGGTGATGCATCAATTACCACAAAGCATATCGGAACAGAAAGCCGTTTCCCTGATGTTAATCCGGCACACCCAGCCTACAATGCTGTCTGCAATGCTGTTGACAAGGGTGTCATGGATGCTGAAATGAACGGAACCTTCGGCCTTGATAAACCTGTCAGCGGTCCGGATGCTCTGCTTATAATCAGAAAACTGAAGGATCTTAACAAGATACAATAAGATCGTTCATCGTTCAGGGTTCAGGGAGTAGCCGTTCAGGCGTTCTCTGAACCCTTTTTTTTCAGACGACAGTATCTGCCCTTGACAATACCTGACCCGATAAACTCGGTCTCGGCGGTATTGCTTATAACTAATAAAGACCCGTGCCCCGATAACCCTGAGATACTGAGGGGATCACCGACCAACTAAATCTTCACACTTCGATATTTAAAGTGAGTAGCGTTGCAGTTTATTGGTAGGAATAAAAGGTGGCATTTTTGCTCACTCTGAGCTCCATGCCGTCCCGCCTCTCAATCATATCTGCGGCATAAGTATCGCCTCTGAAAAAAAAGCCCGGTGGACCGGGCTTTGGGGAAAAAATAATCAGGAAAAGCTTCTTAGCTTCTTCACTTTATATAATCTACTTTTCTGCTGAGAAAGTTTTTGCCGTCAATAACACGGATCAGATATGCACCGGGTGAAACTGCTGTGCCGGACTTGTCTTTGCCGTCCCAGAACATCTGGCTCGTCTTTCCGGGGGTCAACTTTCTGATCAGGTTCCCGCCAACAGAGTATATCTCAATCTTTACATCTCTTGTGTTAAGTGATCCCAGATCGATCTGTACTTTTTCCCTGAAAGGGTTGGGATAAGCGCGTATTGACTTCTGACTGCCGCGGAACAAGCTGTTAAGCACAGATGTCTCAGACAGGACTATAGGCTGAAAAACCATATCACCCCTGTCCACGTCTGGTATCTCCGATGTAGTGTCTACCTCTGGTGAAGGAAGCGGGCCGGTTTTGCCGTAATAATAAAGCCTGAAATCACCCTGTACGGATGCAGTTGCTATTCTGGCAAACAGGAAAATCGGGTACACTGTCATACCAACTGTGTCTACTTCGACAGGAAGAGAATCAAGCATCGTTGAATCAAAAGAGAATCCTGCGTCTTGAGCTGTGGACATTGCCGCTTCAAGAGAAAGGGCTGTGTCAAGCTGGCTCATCATAGGAATATTTATGTCAATTTTTGAGCTGAATCCTGACCACTGATCTATATCATCGGTATTTATATCTTCTGTTATGTCCCCGTTGTGCGCTGGAACGGTCCGGCCCGAAAATGCGTTGGCAAGATTATTATCGGCACTCATCCGCTGCTGTCTGCTGGCAAAAACAGCAAGGCTTTCCGCCAGTTCCTCTTCTGGTATAGTGTTGTCCTTCAGCATGTTTGTAATACTGAAATCAGATTTGTAATAGCCTAAAGAAACGATTTCAAACTCGGAGGGTTTGCCTATCAGTACATGCAGGCTATCTCTGCTGGTGCCAAAAAGAGAAGAGGAGGAGTTGGTCGCATAAGTGTATACAGATGTAAAGACTACATCGATAGTGTCACCAGGTTTGGTCTGTGATGGGTGACTGATGATTTCTACTCTATCGATACTGCACCCGGTGAGTAGAAACATGAACAACGCAGAAACAAAGCTTACGCCCAGGAACCGGATCATAGGACCTCCTTTGTGTTTGGACACAATCAGGAATATAAATTGTTCGGAGGAGGGGGGAGTAATGGGTGTTTCAGGAAATGTTCAGGTCTCTGCAATTTTGAAGAGATGATCGCTCTGGTCAGGATGTCTAACCAGAGCGGTGGCTGATTCAGGAACGGTCATTTCATGTTTTCAAGAACGATTCTCAGAACTCTTCTGATCGGTTCTGCCGCACCCCACAGAAGCTGGTCGCCGACTGTGAAGGCTGCGATAAACTGCGGCCCGAGGTTCATTTTCCTGAGTCGTCCTACCGGTACAGATAGAGTACCTGATACTGCTGCAGGAGACAGTTCCTTAAGAGTTGCTTCCTTGTTGTTTGGGATGACTTTCACCCATTCGTGATCAGATGCGATCATTGCGGTGATTTCATCAAGAGGAATCTCTTTGGTTAATTTGATAGTCAACCCCTGGCTATGGCAGCGCATCGCTCCCACTCTGCAGCAGATACCATCGATTGGAATTGTGCTTTTTGTTCCAAGAATTTTGTTGGTTTCAGCAATCCCTTTCCATTCCTCTTTGGTCTGTCCGTTTTCCATCGGTTTATCAATCCATGGAATCAGGCTTGCTGCCAGCGGGGCACCAAAATTCTGCACCGGAACCCTGCCGCTTCTCAGTTCTGCGGTGATAAGCCTGTCCAGATCCAGTGCTGTTGATGCTGGATTTGAAAGAGTGCTTTTTGCAGCCTCACCAAGGTGAGACATCTGAGAGATCAGTTCGATCATGTTCTTGGCACCAGCTCCGGATGCTGCCTGATAAGTCATTGAAGAGATCCATTCAACCAGGTTGCGGCGGAAAAGTCCTGCAAGACCCATGAGCATAAGACTTACTGTGCAATTGCCACCGATATAATCTTTAACACCTGATTTAAGCCCTTTTTCAATCAGATCGCCGTTAACAGGATCAAGGACAATAATGCTCGAGTCGTGCATTCTCAGTGCCGATGCAGCATCGATCCAGTATCCTTTAAAACCGGCGGATCTTAACTTACCATAGATTTCGTTTGTATAATCACCGCCCTGGCATGAGACGATTATATCCAGCTTTGAGAGCTCATCGATGCTGTGCGCATCTTTCAGGGCCGGTACTTCAAAGCCCAGTGAAGGGCCCTTGCCGCCAACCTGCGATGTGGAAAAGAAAACCGGTTCAAACCCTTTGAAATCACCTTCCGCCTGCATTCTTTCCATCAGCACGGATCCCACCATGCCGCGCCATCCAACAAAACCAACCCTGATCATAAAAACCTCTCTCTGCAAAACAGTTCTGATAAGCTTATCAAAAATAATTAAGAGCAAGGCGTAGGGGGAAAATTAGAAATGCGGAGTTTTAAGTGGCGGGTTACCGAAATTAAAGTGAAAGAGATGAAAAAACCAGTTTAAGAATCGTTAATGTATTTCCATAAGCTTTCATTCAGTTTCCCGTATGGAAACCGGGGCAGATAGAATCTCCGACCATATAACTGCATTTCGAAGCTCGTCTTGTGTTACTTTCATCCCGGGACCTGCTTCCGGGAGAGGTTCCATCTGCTTTGCTATCGTTAATTTTTCGGATTTCGGTTGTTTTTTGGGTAAAACAACTTGTTTCGGTGCTTTCGCTGGTTCAGTTTTCTCTTCAGTTTCCTCTTTTTCGTATGGTGGAGTGGGGAGCTCAGCAGGAGAGGGAACTCCCATTTCCTGAAATATGGTCTCAAGTGTCTTTTTAAGCTCGTCCATCGCACCCTTTTTACGCTCAACAGGTTTACCGGCAGTTCCGCCTTTCTGGTAGGGTGAACCTGTTTTGGGTGGAACCCCCGAGCGTTTCTTTTTTGTGCTTGCTGCTACCGAAATAATTATCCAGATTATAAAAATCAGGACCGGAAACAGGGTGTCAAATAATCTGCTCAGATCATCCATAACCCGGAACAACCTTTCGTTTTAGTGGTGCCCGACACTTAAGTTCGAAGACCGGCAGATAAGGGTTTCATAACACATACTTTTCTTTAGGCCCCGCATTTTCCCTGCTCCGGTCTTTCGACATTCAACATTCAACTTTTTAACTTATTTATCCTTTTCTGGATTTTTTGGATTCTGGCTCAAAGACTCTCTCATCTGTGTGTCAGCCATAACATTTCTCATTTTATAATAATCCATTACCCCTAACTGACCCTTTTTGAATGCCTCAGCCATCGCCAGTGGAATCTCCGCTTCTGCACCAACAACCCTGGCCCGCATCTCCTGAACCTTTGCTTTCATCTCCTGTTCAGCAGCTATTGCCATTGCGCGCCTTTCTTCTGCTTTTGCCTGGGCAATTTTCTTATCAGCTTCCGCACGGTCCGTTTCCAGTTCCGCTCCGATATTCTTACCCACATCTACATCGGCTATGTCAATAGAGAGAATCTCAAAGGCTGTTCCTGCATCAAGACCTTTTTCAAGAACTCTTTTGGAAATAGAATCGGGATTTTCAAGCACCTGCTTGTGAGAGGTGGCTGATCCGATTGTGGTAACAATTCCTTCACCAACTCTGGCAAGCACGGTTTCTTCTCCGGCGCCTCCTACCAGTCTGTCGATGTTGGCCCTTACAGTAACCCTTGTCAAGGCCATAAGTTGAATGCCGTCTTTTGCCACGGCTGCGACCCGTGGTGTCTCGATAACTTTTGGATTTACACTCATCTGTACCGCTTCCAGCACATTTCTTCCAGCAAGGTCTATAGCTGCGGCGCGCTTGAATACAAGTGGAATATTTGCCTTGTCAGCCGCGATAAGCGCCTGGACAACCCGCAGCACATTTCCTCCTGCAAGGAAATGAGATTCAAGAGCATCTGTGGTGATATCTATTCCAGCCTTGACGGCCATAATCTTGGACTCAACGATCAGTTTCGGAGGAACCTTTCTAAAGCGCATGAAGACGATATTGAACAGTCCTACTCTTGCTCCTGAAATCAAAGCCTGCATCCAGAGAGAGATTGCAGAGCCCACAAAGAAGAAAACAACCAGAGCGGCAATGATAAGAACTATCAACAGCAAAGCATTGAGGGACATATTCAGTCCTTTCCTTAGGGTGTAAAGTTACAATTCAAGAAATATAATCAAAATAGCCGGTGCAGGCCACCCGGTTTACGGTTAAGCATCCTGCTGCGCAGCTTTTTTCCGGACTACGACTCTGTTGCTGTCAACCATAGCTACCTCAATTGTGGTCCCCTTCTCGATGTATTCTCCTCTACTTACCACATCATAACGCTTCCCTTCAA
The DNA here is from genome assembly GCA_012515615.1 of Fibrobacter sp. Taxonomy (GTDB): domain Bacteria; phylum Fibrobacterota; class Chitinivibrionia; order Chitinivibrionales; family Chitinispirillaceae; genus JAAYIG01. The sequence goes on along the minus strand of JAAYYB010000144.1, from coordinate 27,758 downwards.
TAAGAACAGTCCCTGCCGGACGCAAATCTGTAAGCGCTGTGCCGTCCTTGCCTTTCAGTGATGCCCATTCCAGAGGCTCCGATACACCGCCGCTATTTTTGTCAATTGAATCTTTAAGGGTGACCGGAGATGCGGCAAGCATTTTTATACCTATGATAATGAGTACCGGCAGGGTCAGGACATCTATCAATACCAGAGTTATTCCTGCTGCCATAGATACATCGGTAAAGACAATGTACAGAGAATACCCGATCAGGCCTAAAGCGGCTACGCCCAGAAGTCCGGCAGTGGGGAGTATAAACTCTATAATAATCACTACTACAGCCAGCAATTGAAGCACTAAGGGCCAGATCAACTCTTTCATCATGTTTGCTCCCTGTAAACCATAATGCGGTTTCCGCTTACCTCCCTGATCACTATTGTACTTCCCTTGTCTACAAATTCCCCTTCAGAGATAACATCCCAGGTCTCGCCTTTGATCAGAGCTTTTCCGGAAGGGCGCAGTGCAGTAATGGCTTCACCTCGGTCACCCGGAAAGAGAACTGCGGCTTCTTTTGCGGCATCCGCTCTGGCATCACTGAGATTCTCTTTAAGGTAAGGACCGCTTACAATTTTCCCGATATGGGGAAGGGCATATCGGAAAAAAAACAGAGCCACAACAATTGCTCCTGTAAAACTGCCGACAACCATCATGATATTTTTTATCAGTAATCTGCCCTGCCATGGAAACTCCGGTTTAGGGATCACAAAATCCTGAAATGATAAGATTATCCCCAGCATCATAAAGGCAATCCCCGCAAATCCTGCCACGCCGAATCCGGGAAGGACAAAGATCTCTACTGCCAGAAGCACCGCTCCAATAGCCATCAGAAGAAGCTCTGTATAATCGGCCAGCCCAACCATATACTGCCCGATAAAAACAGTTCCCAGACAGATTATGCCTATTATTCCTGGAACCCCGAAACCGGGAGTCCTGATTTCTATGTAAAGAGCAGAAAAACCGATCATGATCAGAATCGGAGCAATCACCCCGATAAATCTCACCAGTGCTTCGGACCAGTTCTGTTGAATTCTTATCACTTCCCGGTCTCCATATCCCAGTTTCAAGAGCATCTCTTTAAGGCTGGAGACGCTCATTTTTGAGAAACCGAGAGCCTTTGCCTCAACATCATCCATGGTAAGAAGCTCACCTTTGTCTACTACAGTTTTTTTGGAGATGACCTGCTTTTTCCGGGCCGGATCAAGGTCTGAAAATCCGGTGGAGTCCATATAAATAGTTGTATCTTTGAATTGGACCTCGTAGACAATCATCTCCGCAGTGACCATCGATTCTGTCAGAGCTTCCGGATACCCGTTGCGCTTTGCAAGGGTGCGGAACTTTGCTCTTATGGGGGACTGGTATTTTTCCCCGAGCATCTGCGGCCCGTCATTAGACATTGTCAGAGGTGCGACATCTCCTATCGTGGTCGCATTTTTCATTACAAGTCTGTTACCCGCAAGAGCGATCAGGGCTCCGGCAGATATGGCCTTTGTCTTTACATAACTTATCGTGCTGTCTTCAACGCTCAGGATTGTATCTACAATTTGAAATGCGGCGTCAACCTGCCCGCCATAAGAGTCAAGCTCAAAGACCACTATTTTATCGGTGTATTTCCTGCTGTCCCGAAGAGCCCTGGAGACAAAGGCAGCCATTCCCGGGTCAACGGTTCCTTCGACAGGGATTACAATCACTACCGGTTTTGCAGGAAAGCTTTTGGAACTGTCTGTGTCCGATGCTACTGATGAGAATGAAATGGTGAGAAGGAGCAGAGACCAGAAAAATTTCATCAGAAAGGGGTCCTTTTTGACCAGATGAATAATACAACAATATTCATTATGACACAATCTTTTGTCAAAACTTACTTTGGTTGCCACCTAGTCTGATAAAAACTATTTTGAGATCAGTAAGCCCGTAAAAACATTAAAAATAGAAGAGCAGGTGGAAGAAATGCTGTACAGGAATTCGGTCGCTTATCCCAATGTTTTAGGAATGATAATGGCAGGGGGGGAGGGCTCACGGCTTCATCCGCTGACAAAAGAACGGGCCAAACCGGCTGTATATTTTGGGGGCAAATATCGCATTATTGATTTTGTACTCAATAACTTCATTAATTCGGGCATTTTCAAGATTAAAGTACTAACACAGTTCAAGGCTGATTCTCTGATCAAGCACCTTACTGCCGGATGGAATCTTAACCGGATGCTGGGGCACTATATAGATCCTGTTCCTGCACAGATGCGAACCGGTAAAAAGTGGTACCAGGGTACTGCTGATGCAATTTTCCAGAATATAAACCTCATCGAAGATGAAAATCCGGATTATATCGCTGTTTTTGGTGCGGATCATATCTATAAGATGGACATCTCCATTATGCTTGATTTTCACAGGCAGATGGGAGCTGTTGCTACAATTGCGGCTATCCCGCGTCCAATCAAGGATGCCTCAAACTTTGGGGTGATAGAAATTGATCCAAGCGGCAGGATGATCGGATTTGAGGAAAAACCCAAAAATCCCCGCCCAATCCCCGGCAACCCCTCAATGGCCCTGGTTTCAATGGGTAATTACATCTTTAATAAAAAATTTCTCGTCAGGGAGCTATTCAATGATGCTTCGATAAGCTGCTCTTCACATGATTTCGGTAAGGATATTATTCCAAAGATCTATCCGGACTACCCGATCTACATATACGATTTTACTAACAACCGGATTCCCGGTGAAACAACCGATCAGAATCTTTACTGGGAAGATGTTGGTACAATGGAGGCTTATTACCAGGCAAATATGACACTTCGGGATGTTATGCCTGAGATAAATCTCTATAATGAGCACTGGCCCATCCGCACATCCCCGGCGCAGTCTCCACCTGCCAAATTTGTTTTCGCCGGTCAAAACAATGAAAAGAGGAGGGGGGAGGCTATCGATTCGATTGTAGCGGGCGGCTGCATTATTAGCGGTGGGCAGGTGATCCGTTCTGTGCTGGCCAGAGGAGTGAGAGTGCACAGCCTTGCGGTAGTGGAGGATTCAATTCTGTTTCCCGATGTGGAGATAAGTGAAAAAACACAGATCCGTCGGGCAATAATTGACAGAGGCGTAAGGGTTGGTCCGGGAGAGAAAATCGGTTTTGATCTGGAGCAGGATGCAAAGCGGTATTTTGTAACAGAGAGTGGAATAGTTGTGCTGGGACAGGCATCCAGAAACCTTCAGGTATAAGGTTGCCTTTGAAGTACCTTTGTGGTATAATCTGATTGTAGTTGCTTTTATGCTGGCCAGGCCGCATATTTTAAGTAGTAATTTTCTGTGGATGCTGTATTTACCTTGTTAAAGCGGTTAAATGAATATGTCGTACAGAACTGAAGCGTTGTATTTCCGGGATATTACCCGTTTCCAGATGCTCACTGATGAGCAGGAACGTGAACTGGTTATAAGTGTTCAGAAAAATGAAACAGAGGCTGTAAACAAACTGATTACTGCCAACCTGAGGTTTGTAGTCAGTGTTGCGAAGCGTTACAGGGGCAGAGGGCTTACCTATCTTGAGCTTATAAATGAGGGTAACCTGGGGCTCCTTAAGGCTGCCTCCAGATTTGATCTGAACATGAACGTCAAGTTCATCTCTTATGCGGTATGGTGGATCAGACAGTCGATCCAGAAGGCGCTTTTTGAGCAGGCCGGTACTGTGCGTATACCGCCCAATAAAATCGCACTTATTCACAAATTCAAACAGGCTCTTGACCGCAACTGTGGTGATTTTGGCAAGACAATCAGCATGGATGAATTTCGGGAGCATGAAGCGGAAATTGTGGATGTTATGGAGAAGCTCAGGGGAATCTCACTTGATGCACCTGTGAGCAGCGGCAAGCAGGATGAGGAACCGGGGAAAACCCTGCGGGACGTGCTTGGAGAAGACCCGGATCAGGACGGTGAGAGCGCACGTAAAGAGCTGGGATTGGTTCTTGACAGCGTACTGGGTAATATCACAAGCAGGGAAGAACGGATATTAAGGATGTACTACGGTCTGAACTTCTCCCGTCAATTTACACTTGAAGAAATTGGAAAAGAGCTCAGCCTTACACGTGAACGTGTGAGACTGATCAGGGATCGTTCCCTCAGAAAGCTGTTTCAAAATCCTTTGTCCAGAGCAAAACTGACACCTTTCTTTAACGATTCTTTTTAACAGAGAAAACCCATGGCATTTTTCTGGCGCCATAAAATTCTAAGCCTGATCATCATGGCGCTGGTTTTCTACTGGTTTTATAATCCATCAGGGCGCTTCGGCATTGCACGGCAGAACTTCGTAGTCTACAATAAAATTCCGGTCGCTTTCTTTGATCTCTTTGTAAAGCCCAACGGCGGAATGGCTGTTGAACTTGACCTGCGGGAAAAAACTAATGTCAAATACTGGTTTGATAATCATCTGCCTTCTTATAAGAGAACAGACACTGATCTGACTCTTTTAGTGGGAACAGGATTTGATTCCGTGGCTTTTGAACTGGACAAAAAAATGATTTCAGTGCTCAGGGAACGCCGGATCATTATCCGCCAGATGCCCTCCGGGGATGCTGTAGCAGCCTATAACACAATGAAAGAGAGCGGTAAACCGGTTGCTGTGCTGCTTAAGGTAAAGTAAGCTAAACAACACTAAAACAGTTTTATGTTCTGTTGTGTCCCCGAAAGCGGGTCTGGTCGATCCGTCTGCCACGGTCGCCTTCGATTGTGCAGTGTTATCCTTGTCTCTTCAGAGTTTTCGATACTGAATCCGATGCCAAACCCGATTGTCATAGCGACCTTGGGTGGGAAATAGATTCCCGTACAACGGCAGCGCCGTAGAAATTGCAGCCGGCTGAAGCGGAAAATGAATCTTTAGAGGTACCCTAGAATATTTTCAGTAAAAAATACCAGTTCCTCTTTGTACAAAACTATATTAAAAATGTTTTCACGTCTCTCAATCTCGCATTTCTTTATAATCTCATAGTTTTCAGTTCCGGAAGTATCCTTACCATTTCTCATTTGCTCGTTATTAATCTGATCAAAGGAGAATGATATTTCCACTCTTCTATCTCTGATTACTGAACCGTTTGACGGGGTGAACCCAAACGGATGCAATATCAGTTACGATGCTCAATTTGAAGCACTCAGGAATGAGATCTGCAGAACTGGTGATATCAATTTTGACCTGGTTGAACAGAATTCGCTCACTTTGCTAAAGGAAAAATCAAAAGATCTCCGTGTAATTGTCTATCTCAGTCTGGTTTACCTGCGTAATGAAGAGTGGGAAAAGTACGTCGATGTGTTTGAGGGCCTTTCGGTTATTGCAGAACGGAATTTTGATCTGCTCTACCCCGATCGTGAGCGTGCCCGCTTATTGGCACTAAAGTGGTTATCTGAAGATCGATACACGGGTTTATTAAATGGCAAGAACCCCGGGGTACAAAATCACGGAAATGTATTGAGGCTGTTAAAGGCGTTGCAGAAGCTCAGATCGGTGCTTGAAAAGAAATTTGGTGAGCGCTCCCCGTTTCCAGCAGGTCTCCTGAATACAGCAATGGAATGGCAGATAAGTACAAACCCTGCGGTTGCGGTTTCTTCCTTGGCAGGATCAGAGATCGACGTGAAGTCTGATATTGATCAAAAACAGATTCAGAACCGCATAAAAGAGGATGCCCGACTTCTGATTGAAAAGGAACCCTTGAAGGGTTCCGGTTACAGAATCATGCGAAGCATCAGGTGGGATCTTCTGAAAAAGGCTCCGCCATCTGAGAATGGAAAGTCTTTGATAGGCGCTCCTGATCCGGGGCAGAGAAATATGCTCTGGACATTATGGGAAAAAAAAGAGTGGAAGAGACTTCTTGAGAAGAGTGAAATCGAATTTTGGCGTGGTGCGGGGCATGTATGGCTTGATCTTCAGCGCTATATAGCTGCAGCCTGCAGCGGTCTGGGATCTCAGTACTGCGAGGTTAGGGATGCTGTAATAGTTGAAATGGCGTGCTTACTGCAAAGAGTTCCGGAGCTGCTTACGATGTCATTTTCAGACGGGACCCCATTCTGTGATGAAGCAACAAAATGCTGGGTAGAACAAGATGTGATAAAGGTAAGTGCAGATGAAGATTGTTCCGATGATCTTTCTGTAAATGGAGAGGACAGCTTTGGAATGCTGCAGAAGAAGGCTGATGTTTTGTGTGCTGAAGGAAAGTATGAAGAGGCAATCGGTCAGATTAAATCTTGTAACGGGATGACTGGCGGAAGAGAGAATTTCAGGAGATCGCTTCTGATAGCTGGTATTCTTCTTAAGGCCTCACAGGCCGATTCTGCTGTTTTAATACTTGAGTCGCTCAGCACAAAAACGGAACAGATTGACCTTGACTTGTGGGAGCCAGAGCTTGCGATTGAAACCGGAGTGCTGCTTTTGAAAGCTTACCGGGAGGCGAAGATGTCTGCAGAAATAAGGCAGAACAGGCAAAAGCTTGTTTTGAACCGGATCTTGCGGTTAGACCCTGTAAAATGGCTTCATATAAACAAACAATAGAAAGGCAGGTAGCTTATGTCGGGAAGTTTTCAGAATGAAATTCCTGCTGCAAGAATCAATCTAAAACTTGATGTAGGAAAAGGTGATGCGAAAAAGAAGATTGAACTGCCGATGAAGCTTCTGGTAATGGGAGACTTTACCGGACAAGAAAAGGAAAAGAGAATTTCCGAACGGGAGAAAATCTGCATCAACAAAGAGAATTTCGGGCGGGTTATGGAGAGTATGAATTTGAAGGTTGACTTTGCAGTAGAAAATAAACTTTCCGGGCAGGGTGACCTGAGGGTCAGTCTTGAGATAAAGGACATGGATTCATTCAAACCGGGGAATGTTGCCGGAAATGTACCCGCATTAAGCAGGCTTCTTGCTGCACGTAATCTACTTAAAGATCTCAAATCAAACCTTCTGGACAACAGGGAATTCAGGAAACGGCTTGAGGAGATTCTGAGGACCCCTGCTTCGATGAAACTGCTTCAGGAGCAGTTACAAAAAATTGTTCCGGAAGCTCAGGAACAGCCTGCATGAACCATTAACCTTCAGGAGAACCTTATATGGAAGCTCAGTTGGAAAACCCGGTCAATTCAGAAACAGCCCGGGGGCTCGATTACATATATCAGACGATGAACCTGCCGATTCCGCAAAGCACGGTTGATATCTCCGGATTCAGAAACGCAGAGGCTCTTGCTGAGAGTAATGCAAATGAAAGGATTGGTGCTGCGCTGGCATTTTTTATTCAGAGCATTCTCAGCTCACCTGTTGCAATTGATAAAATTGATAAAGTGGTACTTGATAACCAGATAGCTGAGATCGACCGGCTGATCTCGCTTCAGCTTGATGAAATTTTGCACAGTCCTGAATTCCAGAAAATGGAGGAAGCCTGGAGGAGCATTAAATTTCTTGTTGACAGAACAGATTTCAGGAGAAACGTAAAAATTGATATGCTGGATGTCAGGAAGGAAGAGCTGTCGGAAGATTTTGAAGATGCTCCTGAGACGATTCAGTCTGGGCTTTACAAGCTTGTTTATACAGATGAGTATGATACTCCGGGAGGAGAGCCCTATGCGGGGATTATTTCAGATCTGGAGTTTGATTCCGGTGCCCCGGATGTGTTCCTTCTTCAGGAGATCTCAAAGGTTGCAGCAAGCTGTCACTGCCCCTTTATTGGGTCGGTCACACCGAAGTTTTTCGGTAAAAGCAATATTGATGACCTGCCAAGAATCGAGGATCTTCACAACTACATGGAACGAAGCGAATTCTTGCGCTGGAATGCATTCCGGCAGTCTGATGACTCGCGGTATGTAGGCCTCACTCTTCCAAGGTTCATGCTGCGGCTCCCATATGGTCCCGATACTTCGCCGGTGAAAGAGTTTAACTATACCGAAAACGTAAATGGAAGTGATCACAGGAAATATCTCTGGGGAAACGGGTCTTTTGCATTCGCGGCAAATATGGTCCGATCGTTTATTGACAATGGGTGGTGTGTGCAGATACGGGGCCCGGAAGCTGGCGGGAGGGTTGGAGATCTTCCGATACACCTGTATGATGCCGGAAAAGGAAAACAGATGAAGATTCCTACAGAGATATTGATTCCTGAAACCCGGGAATTTGAATTTGCCCAGGAGGGTTTTATACCGCTTTCTTTTTACAAAAACCGTGACTATGCCTGTTTCTTTTCCGCAAACTCGGCCCAGAAGCCTCAGGAGTATGACAATCCTGTGGTAAGCGCGAATATGCGGATAAATTCAAGGCTGCCTTACATCTTTCTTGTTTCCCGGATAGCACATTATCTGAAGGTAATTCAGCGGGAAAATATTGGTGCCACAAAAAGTAAAATGGTCCTTCAGGATGAACTGAGTAAATGGGTAAAGAGGCTGGTTACGGAGATGAACGATCCCGGGCAGGAGCTTATAGCATCTCATCCGCTGAAAGCTGCAGATGTGACAGTAAGCGAAATAGAAGATAACCCCGGCTTCTTCTCTGTCACTCTTTCCGTTATGCCGCACTTTCAGATAGAAGGAATTGATATCAGCATATCTCTTGTATCACAGATGCCCAAAGGAAAATAATCTGATAAACTGACCGCACTGGTGGTACATCAAGATTTCTGAAAGCCTTTATGCACAAGGGATAAGTGCAGTTCGCTCTGATCCGGGTGGATAAGTCAGGTAACAACAAGTAAACGCACGAAAGGAGAAAGTATGCCTATTCCAGCTTACATGTGGCTTAAAGATGATGCCGGCAATGCAATAGACGGCTCAGTTGATGTTGCGGGAAGAGAGAAAAGTGTGGAAGTACTGGCGTTTGATCATGAAGTCAGAATTCCTACAGATCCTGACACGGGAAGATTGACAGGTACACGTAAACATGAGGCTTTGAAAGTAGTTAAGGCTGTCGATGCCTCATCTCCGTATCTTTACAAGGCAGTCTGTGAGGGACAGACTTTTTCAACGGTGGAAATAAAGTGGTATCGTATTGATGATACTGGATCTGAAACCGAATACTTCAATCATGTGCTTCAGGGAGTAAAGATATGCTCTGTCAGACCGATAATGTACAATGTTAAAGACTCATCAAAAGAAAGATTCGATCATCTTGAAGAGGTGCAGATGCGATATCAGAAGATAGTATGGACCTATACAGATGGTAATCTTCAGGCTTCAGATGCCTGGAAAGAAGGACGATGAAAATGGGGCTTTGTGCAGATCTGCCTATCAAGAGAGCTTTCTCAATGAGCAGTGGGGAGGGATCCGGATTTTTCCGGATCCCTCAATGTCTTCTGTACTATCTCCCAGAGGGTCTCCATAGAGAATGGTTTACGCAGAAAATTGACATCATTATCGAGAATACCTTTATTGGTGATGATGTCATCGGAGTACCCTGACATGTAAATGACTCTGATTCCGGGTGCTGTTTTTGCAATTTCATCGCAGAGTTCTTTGCCGTTCATCTCAGGCATTACAACATCAGTGATCACTATATCAAATTTCCTTTCATTCTTTATTATCAGATCCAGAGCAAGTCTGCCGTTTTGCGCTTCAGTAACAGTAACCCCTTTGCCTGTAAGAAACCTGCTGATTGGTGTGCGGACTATCTGTTCATCTTCAACAAGGAGAATAGATATACCGTTTATTTCCGGCTGGCATGCTGCCGGTTTCTGTTCAGGTAAAGCAGTTTCTTCAAACTCTGAACACTTTGGAATAAAGATTAGAAAAGAAGTGCCTTTATCAGGCTCTGTTTTGACCTGAATAGTTCCTCCATGCTGCTTTACGATACCATATGCAGTCGCAAGGCCCAGTCCTGTTCCTTTGAATTTATCTTTTGTGGTAAAAAAAGGTTCAAAGATCTTCTCTCTGGTCTTTTCATCCATCCCAATGCCGGTGTCGGTTACTTTCAGCAGAATGTAGTTTCCTTCAGGAAGATCTGGAGAGAGAGAAGCGGGTTGTAAATTCAGGATGGTTTCAGACGTAATAAAAGTCAATTTGCCGCCATCCGGCATGGCATCTCTTGCGTTAACTGCCATATTAAGCAGTATCTGCTCTATTTGAGACACATCAGCTTTGATATTTCCAATGTCAGGTGATAGTTGCATTTCAATGGTAATATTCTCACCAATCAATCTTTGCAGCATTCCTGAAATGTTTTCCAGTATGCTGTTGATGTTGACGACCTTTGTCTGGAGGAGTTGTTTTCGGCTGAATGCAAGAAGCTGGTTAACCAGATTTTTTGCTCTGTCAGCGGCTTTGATAATTTCAGTTAAATCGTCAGTTATCTCCTGACCGGTTTCTGCTTTGTGTAAAGCAAGATCTGCATAGGCCACAATAGGCAATAGAATGTTATTGAAATCGTGTGCCACACCGCCTGCAAGTTGTCCGATCACTTCCAGTTTCTGTGATTGCCTGAGCTGCTCTTCGAGCTGGACGCGTTCAGTGATATCCTGCAGAACAAGAACCATACCTTGAAGCTTTCTATCTTTTGAGATAAGTTGGGCACTGCTGCAGCTTACCAGGAGTTCGGTCGAGTCGCGTCCCTTTAAAACCAGCGGTATAACAGAGGAATAGAAGTCCTTGACTGAGATGATATATGGAAGCAGGTTTTCTTCTGTATCTTTTTTCGACAAGCAGCATAATTCGCCAAGATTTTTTCCCAGGCCCTGGTATAAACTCCATCCGGTCATCTTCTCTGCTGCCGGGTTCATGCGTACAACTGACCCGGCGTGATCAGTCACAATTACAGCGTCTCCAATACTGTTAAGAGTGATGCTGAGGTTTTCTTCATTTCTCTTCAGTGCTTCTTCTGCTTTGAGCTTTTCGGTAACATCATTAATCAATGCTATCTGAGTCTGTCTTCCGTTCTCAATCTCCAGAGAGTGAGAAATGATTTCAACCCGGAAGATTTCTCCGTTTTTTTTCCGGTGATGTGCTATATCGGATTTGTGCTGGCCGCTTCTGATCTCTTCTATGAATAGTTCCATAAGAGGATAGTCATTGAGAGGCCTGAGATCCCTGACTGTCATGGAAAGGAATTCCTCTTCGGAATATCCGTAGACATAGATTGCGGCATTATTCACAGAAAGAATTTCCAGCGTCTGAAGATCAAAAACCATCATAGGATGGGGGTTGACCTGAAAGAGCTGACGGTAGTTTTCTTCCGATTTGCGCAAATCAATCTGGCTCTTTCTGATTCTTTTCATTGCCACAAGTACAAGTACGAAGAGAAGTGTGGCAATTACGGCTATAGCTGTTCCGGTTACAAAAAGCCACAGTGATCCATTTTTAAGATTCCTGAAGTAGCTTTTCGGAGCGACCTGGACACCAATATCCCAGTCTACACCAAGTACATTGAAACTGAAATTGTAGCTTTGGGAAGCGGTTGATGGTGAGAAATCAGAATGGTAAGTAGTTCCATTTATGCTGATCCGGGTCTGGAAATCATCTCTGTTAACAGAAGACAACACCACCTGTAAAAGTTCCTGCATATAAAAGGTACCTGCAATCAATCCAGTGATAATTTTTTCACCAGATCTTTCTATTATCACAGGATACCAGATAACCATCCCGAGCCGCCCATTATTAAACCGTAAAGGTGGTGAGCACAGTGGGCGTTTTTCAAGGAGCACTTTTCTGTGCAGTTCTTTTCGCTCTGGAAAGATGGAGAGGTTAAAATTTTTGAGGTCAGGTCTTCTTTGCAGTGGCGCGGAAATTAGTACAGTACTGTTTGTGTCGAGGAAATTAATTGTATGGTAAACCGGTTTATGGGTTGCTATTTTTGTCGCATCTCTCAGGAAATTTGCCTCCTGATTCTCTTCCAGATAGTTGGGCCACAGTTGAGCCAGAATCGCGATATCATTTTTATACTCAAGGAGCCGGCCTTCAATCTGATTAGCCAATTGCTGAAGAGTGTTCTGAGACTGGCTGTAAATCAGATTTCTGTTAAGGAATTCAGCATTGCGGAATGTGAGCACATTCCATGACATCAGAAATATAAACAGCACGCAGGAACTCAGCACCGGATTGAGATCTAATGCCAGATTGCGGATTCTGCGGATCATTTGCCTCTCCTGATGTGAGAGCGGAGATTAGATCAGTTCATACCTGACTTATGCACCCCGATCAGGGCAAATTGCACTTATCCTTTGTGCAAAAAGGATTTTACAAATAGCAGATGTTTGACCAGTGTGGTGCACATGCGATTTGTTCAAATCTTTCTGCCCAGGATCTAAATGCACTCCGATTTTTTCCGGATGTATAAGTTAGCTTATATATTCTGAGAGATCGTCAAGAAACTGGCTTGAGAACAGGAATTTTCTCAATGATGCCAGATCATCATGGAAAATCCGTTTATTATCGTATATCCGGAACTGCTTCACCAGCTGGCTGTATATTCTCCTGGTCGCTTTACCCATTGTGGGGGCATTACGGAAAGAGAGAGCCTGAAGCTGGGCGAGAGTTTCCAATGTCAGCACATGCTTTGCATTGCTTACTGCCTTGAATGCCTTTCTCGCTGCAACGGTACCCATGCTCACTACATCCTGGTTTGTCGCATTGCAGGAAATCGATAGCGTGCTTACGGGATTTGCCAGTTGACGGTTTTCTGCGGTCGTGGATGTTGCCAGATACTGGGCACCCATGAATCCCATGGCCAGTCCAGGTGTTTCCGGGATAAGATGCTCGGGGAGGCCTTCGTTGAGCTTGCCATCCAGAAGCTTATTGAGTCTTCTCTCTGAAAGTGTGCAGAGCTCTGAAACAGCCATGCAGAGAGAATCCATATTGAACCCGATGCTCTGGCCATGAAAATTGCCGCCGTGGATAACTTTTTTCTTCTCTGGAATAATTATGGGATTGTCGTTTGACGAGTTAGCTTCGGTCTGTATTGTCTTAACGGCATAATCGATTGCCTCACTGACAGGAGCAAGAATTTGAGGCGTGCACCTGATCGAATAGACATCCTGCACATTTATGCTGGTCTGGTATACAACTCCCTCGGTCTGCTGTTTTCTGATCTTCTCATGCATTTCAGATCTCAGCATTATGTTTTTTGAACCTTCGTAAAGATCGCGAATAATGGAGGCAATCTGTATCTGTCCGGGATGCGGTTTAACTTTGTGCAGATCCTCATCGAATGCGTCATCTATGCCGCCGAAAATTTCGATTGAAAAAGCGGCGTTGATGCAGGCTAGACGGAGGAGCTTTTTTGCTCCAAACAGAGCAAATGCCCCTATGGCAGTCATAGCAGCGGTTCCGTTCATCAGCGCGATACCCTCTTTGAAACTCAGGCGGAAAGGTTTAAGCCCGCACTCCTGGAGCACCGATGTGGCATCGCGGAGTTCCTTTTTGTAAAAAACTTTACCTTCGCCAATAATCGCCAGTGCCACATGGGCAAGGTGTATCAGGTCGCCTGATGCCCCGACACTGCCGCACTCGGGAATATAGGGGGCAATACCGGCATTAATCATCTCTTTGACATGCTCAAGCAGCTCTACCCTGACTCCGGAAAACCCTTTTACAAGGCTGTTGAGGCGCACCGCCATTACCGCAAGGGCAATATATGGTTTCAGTGGATCTCCCAATCCTGCAGCGTGGCTCTTGATAAGATTTACCTGAAGAGTTTCGATCTCATTATCATTTATAATTTTGTTGCACATGGGACCAAAAGAAGTGTTGACTCCGTAGATAATCCGCCTCGCCGCAACTTCCTGCTCGAGAAATTTTCTGGAAGCTCTGCAACGGTCAAGGGCTTCAGGGTCAAGGGCAACTTTCCTGTCACCTATTCCAATTGCCACAATTTCTTCTATTGTCAAATCCTGTCCGTTCAGGACAACTGCCGGAGTGTTTTTCATTTGCATTCCTTAAAGAGATAAATTAGAAACTTCAAATTAGCAGAGTAAGAAAATGAAAATAAAACATGCGCTCTCTTTAATTCCAATTGAATTTCAGCTTTACTTGGCTGTATTTTTAATGAGTGAAAGGATCATGATGTGAATTCTAAAGTAGTGATAGTTAAATGTGGTTCTTATGATCAGGAAGAAGTCAATTCCGCAGTGAAACGCGGGATAGAGCTTCTTGGAGGATCGGAGAAATTCGCTTCTCCTGGTGAACGAATCCTTTTAAAGCCTAATGTGCTGTGGGGAACCGACCCCCAACGTTGTGTTGTCACACATCCGGCCGTATTTCAAGCTGTGGCTCTTCAGTTCAAAGAAACTGGTTCATCTTTACTGTATGGTGATTCCCCGGGTGGGGTTCAGCCTGCAATGCATGCACTTAAAAAGGCGGGATTCCATGATGTGGCTATGGAACTTGGAATTGAGCAGGGGCAGTTTGATCACGGTAAAAGAGTCTCTTTTCCAGACGGGATTACAAGTAAGGTTCTCTTTATTGCAGACGCGGTTCTTTCATGTAACGGGGTGATCAGCCTGCCTAAACTGAAAACTCACGGTTTGACCAGAATGACAGGTGCAGTAAAGAACCAGTACGGATGCGTTCCCGGCATTGTAAAAGGTGAGTATCACGCAAGATTCCCTGATATCGATCAGTTTTCGCAGCTTCTGGTGGACATAACCCGTTTTATCAAGCCAAGACTTTACGTTATGGATGCGGTCAATGCAATGGAGGGAAATGGCCCCCAGAGCGGAGATCCTAAAAAAATAGGAGCCATTCTTCTTTCAACTGACCCTGTAGCGATAGATTCTGTCGCGTGCAGAATAATTGATCTGGACCCCTCTTATGTTCCTCCTGTGAGAATAGGTGCTCAATGCGGGCTGGGGTATTCAGCGCAGGAACAGATTGAGATTGTCGGTGATCCTGTAGATCTCTTTATTGACAGATCGTTCAATGTCGTCAGAAAAGCTCCCCCTGCAATTCCCAGGACAAGGCTGCTTCAGGCCCTCAGGAAACATTTCACACCTCGTCCTGTAATCAGAAAAAAGCTGTGCACAAGCTGCCGTCGCTGTGTTCAGGTTTGCCCGGTAGACCCCAAAGCCATAGCTGTCAAAGAAAATTCCAGGATCCCACGCTATGACTACTCGCTCTGCATACGGTGTTTCTGCTGCCATGAGATGTGTCCCTCCAGGGCTATTTATATTGACACACCAATTCTTAAAAAACTGCTTCCTTTTGCATCATATATTTCACTCTTCATTTCCAATTTATACAGCAAAATGCAGAAAAAGGTGAGCGGATGATAGTGCCTTTGTTTCCAGGTGATCCAAAGAAAAATGACGGGCTGTTTATATATGGAGCCTTACAGCCAAAACCATTCGTCTTTGTGTATGAACAGCCAAAAATTGAGGTTGTACACGGACCCTCCTGTAAACCCAGGGAAGAGATCTTTCTTGAGAACTGCGAAGAAGATGATGTTGATGTAATGGAGAGACGAGGGGGGGGAGGGACAGTAGTGCTTTCCCCGGGAATGGTGATTACAATAGTAGTAGGGCAGAGAAAAGGTGAGACAGGGCTGGAAATCTTTAGAAAAGTTCAGGGAGCAATGATTACAGTGCTAAACGATCACGGGATAAAAGCGATAGAGCACAAAGGTACAAGCGATCTGGTAATAGATAACCGTAAGTTTCTGGGAAGTTCGCTTTATCTTGGATCTAATCCCAGACTTTTTTATTACCAGGCAAGCCTTATGGTTGACTCTGACCTCCAACACTTGAACCGTTATCTGAAACATCCACTTAAAGAACCGGACTACCGGCAGGGCAGAGGACACGAGGAGTTCTGCACAACTCTTAAAAATGCAGGTTTCAACTACTCTGCTCAGAATATATGTGATATTTTCAGAAACGGACTTCCTGAACACCTGTGAACGGAAAGTATATTTGTAAAGAATTTATGATCCGGTCCTGAACCTGAAAACCCAAAGGGCTATTTTGTCTGCAAAAGTACTACTGATAAGCATTAACCGCTGCCGCAATCCTTATCCTGTTTTTCCGCTGGGTGTCTCCCACATTGCCGGTAAACTTAAAGAAAAAGGTTTTGCAACAGAGATTCTGGATATGAGTTTTCAGAGCCCGGAACTGGAATCTGTGATCAGCCGTTTTTCGCCGGATTTTATCGGGCTTTCACTGCGGAACATCGATGATGTCAGGATTGATAAAACGCAGTTTTTTGTTCCTGACCTGAGTGAAACAGTACGAAGGATCAAGCTTGTCAGCAAATCAGTCTTGATTCTGGGCGGAAGCGCCTTTTCGCTTTTCCCCGAGAAGCTGCTCCAGATGAGCGGTGCTGATTATGGTGTGGTAAGTGAGGGTGAGGCTTCGCTTATTGAGCTGCTTAATATGCTCTCAGGCACACAGAAAGATGCAGGCTTAAAGCTTCAAAAAATTCCGGGCCTGGTCTACAGATCCGGCCAGTCTTTCAGAAAAAATCTTCCGGCGGTGCTGCCTGTTTCTGAAATCACAACTCCCTACCGTTCTTTAGAGATAACCCGGCACTACCTTCAATCCAGCGGTGTTATGAATGTGCAGACTCAGAGGGGATGTCCATTTACATGCTGTTATTGCACCTATCCTCTCATTGAGGGTGACAGGGCAAGATTCAGAAGCGCACAGGCGGTTGCCGAGGATGTAAAGGATGCTTTGAGGTCGGGAGCAAAATACATCTTCATAGTAGATTCAGCATTTAATACCGACAACGCTCATGTTGCAGGAATATGTGAAGAATTTTTGAAAATTGATGAGAAATTCGAGTGGGGATGCTTTCTGCGCCCAAACGGATTAACTCCGGAACTGATGAACCTTATGGCCAGGGCCGGGCTCAGGCATATTGAATTCGGGTCAGACAGTTTATGTGACAGTGTACTTGAGAGTTACAGTAAAGGGTTTACATTTGAGGAGATTCTCTATTCAAGTGAGCTTGCAAGAAAAGAAGATGTTCACTACTCACATTTTCTTATAACCGGTGGACCCGGGGAAACCGAGGAGACTCTCAGACAGAGTTTTAAAAATTCCCTCTCTTTCAGAAAGACCGTTATATTCCCCTTTACAGGAATGCGGATTTATCCTGGGACTCCTTTTTATGAACGGGTTCTGCAGGAGAAATATATTTCTCCTGAGGCTGATCTGCTTGAACCGGCATTTTATGTCTCTCCTCTTATATCAAGAGAGAGAATCGCGGAGCTCCTTTGTGAATTTCATCAGAAAAGTCCCAACTGGGTAGTCGATGATCTTTCCCCGGAGCAGATAAAAGTTATGGAGTGGCTCCGTAAAAAAGGGATAAATGGTCCGTTATGGGAATTTCTGGCAAGGTAAAAAGGAAATAAAGGGTAAACAATGCGAGTCGTTCTCTTTCATCCACGCGGCTACCGGATTACTCCCGGTGTTAAAAATGTCGGATCACTTGCCTGCGTTATGCCCCCTGTCGGGCTCGCCTCAATAGCATCTGTGCTCAGAAAAGCCGGTCACGAGGTTTACATCTTTGATGCCGCGCTGCAGTACACAGTGACAAACCGGGAATGGGCAGAGCGTATCTGCAGATTGAACCCGGATATGATCGGGTTTTCCGCCACGACAGTAGCATTTTATGAAGCGTATGATGTCTGTTTGCTTGTAAAGGAAATCTCTCCCGGTATCAGGACTGTCTTTGGAGGGGTTCATGTATCGTGGGGTAAAGAGAAGATTCTGGAGAAATTTCCGGCAATAGATTATGTGATTACCGGTGAAGGGGAACAGGCAATAAAGATGCTGGCGGAGGGATCCAGCGATTACGATTCTATTTACTTCCGCAATGGCAGTGAGATCTGCAGAGGCACACATACTCTTCAGCCCTGTGTTCTTGATGAACTGCCTTTCCCGGCGTATGATCTTCTCAAAGGTTTTCCACGTAAATACCTCATGCCCCTTTTTGGATACCCCCGACACCCCGGAGCCAACATCATCTCCTCTCGTGGATGCGTTTATTCCTGCTCCTACTGTGACCGCTCGGTTTTCGGGAAGAGCTTTCGATGGAACTCTCCGGAGTACACTTTTCAGCAGATATTATGGCTGAATCGTGATTTCGGTGTAAAGCATATAAATTTCTACGATGATCTTTTCACTTTGAACCGCAAGAGAGTTGAAGATCTCTGCCTCCGGCTTGCCTCAAGCCGCCTGCCGATAACTTTCAACTGTATCGTGAGAATCGGGCATATCGATCCGGAGCTGATAAAGCTGCTTAAAAAGGGCGGCTGCTGGATGGTATCAGTAGGCATTGAATCGGGGGACCAGAATATTCTGGACACCCACAAAGACGGGTTAACAATAGAGAAAATTCGCAGGGATGTTCAGCTGCTCCATGATTCCGGACTGTGGGTCAAGGGACTCTTTATGATAGGATTTCCAGGCGAAAAAGAAGACTCAATTGTAAAGACCCGCGAGCTGGCTCTTTCTTTGCCACTCAAAGAAGCCAACCTTACTGCATTCACTCCGTTTCCCGGAGCGCCGATCTCCCGGAAAATAGACGATCTGGGGACATTTGAAAACGACTGGTCAAAAATGGACTGCGTTCAGTTTGTGTTTGTTCCCGGGGAAATTCCGCAAAAAAGCATTCTGGAACACCATTACGGTGAATTCTTCAGGAGTTTCTACAGCCGCAGTTTCATGAAAAAGAACGTATACCCCCGTATGCTCTTTCAGTCACCCCACAGTTTCTGGCGACTGATTAAACATGCTCCGGAGTTTCTGGGCTACAGGCGAAAACTTATATCGAATTGACAATTAAGGCTTGAGAGCCGGCGGATGCGTATCGCGTTTACTTAAACCTGAAAATTGCAGCTGGATGAGGCAAAAAATCGTAATCTTTTGAGCGCTAAGGCTTTCAGGCATCTTGATCTTATCACCTTGTCGATAAGACCTGCGATGCCTTCAAGCCTTATCATCTCAACATCTTACGGTTTTTTGCTCTCCCCAACTGCGACTTTTAGGTTAAACAGTATCTGATCATCTATCCTGAGTATTTTAGAGGATGGATGCCCGATAAAACAACCCGGGCATGATGGATTCTGACATTTTGAACAAAATAAATAAGCAGCTTTGGGTTTATTCCCACTTAGCGCCTCTGCGGTAAACGCTTCTCCTTCTCACCCCCCGCATTCTGCACGTAAACCCCGCCCGGAAGAGTAACTTTTATCTTGCTTCCTTGTGAAGACAACACCCTGCCCGACAAGGTAAAAAGAATGTTCCCGGAAAAACCAGTCTGCCCATTAAGCAGCAGTTTTGTTTCCGGAATGCGGACTACCGTAATACCCTGTTTGAAAGGGAGTTTTTTAATTTCCAGGACTCTCTGCAATGCATTAAATGCGTTTAGTCTTCCTGCTCCATAGTACTTGTCCCAGCCCGGTGTGTCCTCTGATGGATCCCCAACCTGGTCCTCAGCGGCCTCCCGCAGAATTGTCATTATTTGAGATGGAGTGAGGGCCGGATTCTGAGAAAGGAGGAGGGAGGCTACGCCGGTGACAAAAGCAGTTGATATTGAGGTCCCTGATCCATAGACATCGTATTTATCATCTATTATGTTATCTAATTCGAATACAAAATCTCCTGGGGCTACTATATCTATCTCTTCACCAAAATTACTACCTTCAGATACTCCAATCCACCTGAAATCAGATGGACCGGTTGCTCCTACTGCTAATACCTGTTCATAAGCTGCCGGATAGTGCACTAAGCTATCTCCGATGTTTCCGGAACCCCCACAAAGGAAAGCACCTTTTAAGAAAGCCGCTTGTGCTGCTATATGCTCAGTTTCTGATGACGCTTCGCCAGCTATGGACATATTAATAACTTTTGCCCCGTTAGCTGTTGCATATACTATTCCCCTGGCAACATTTGATTTAAGTGCTTCCCCTTTGGAATCAGCCACTTTAATTATCATCAGCTTTGATTTTAAGTTTATACCC
The DNA here is from genome assembly GCA_012515615.1 of Fibrobacter sp. Taxonomy (GTDB): domain Bacteria; phylum Fibrobacterota; class Chitinivibrionia; order Chitinivibrionales; family Chitinispirillaceae; genus JAAYIG01. The sequence goes on along the minus strand of JAAYYB010000144.1, from coordinate 7,830 downwards.
GCAAAACCTGTTTCATTATTAGTGTTTGCACCAATTATTCCGGCCATTCGGGTGCCATGACCATCATCATCATCAGACGGATCATTATCGTCATTTACAAAATCCCACCCGTTAACATCATCTATGAACCCATTCTCATCATCATCGATTCCATTTCCCGGTATCTCACCTGGGTTTCTCCAGATTCTGCCTGCCAGTTCAGGGTGATCCATCTTGCACCCTGAATCAAGTATAGCGATAATTAACGTACTGTCACCCTGCTCGATCTCCCAGGCTTCCGGCATGTCAATATCAGCGTCCGGTTTGGGGCTTATCATACCCCCCATGTTAAATGTACCCTCATTGTGCAGTGCCCATTGACGGTAAAAGTACCTGTCATTTGGTATAAATGCCTTTGTTGCACATTTTTCAGCCAGATAATCAGGTTCAACATATTCAAACAGGCCTGTCTTTTCGAAAAGATCGCATAGATAGCCCACGTCTCCTTTGCAGTCAAGCTCATATATGCTGCCGAAGGTGGCATTAGCCAACCTGTTTTTCCTGTCTTTAAAAACCCGGCTTGCTCTGCATTTGACAGATGATTGAATGCTTTTGAAGATACTGTTTTCTGGCGTAATTCCATCCTTGAACTTGACCAGGAGCCGGCCGGGAACATGGCTGGACCTGAGTTCCCTGCCGGAACATGCACCGGCAAGGGAGAAAATGACAAGAGATGATAATATCAGTCTGACGCTAAAACTCATAGTTTCCTTCCGGTTTAAAAGGCTTCGGTTGGATCAATATATACATCCTCTTTCAATACCACCCGTCTTCCTAAAATATAACCTCTGAAGCGGGATACCTTATCTGCAGTCACCGGAATTTTCCATTGTTACCGGCCCGAACACGCTGTATTCATCGGCGGTGCCAAGAAAGGAGGCTGATATGAACTTGGTGAAAAGAAAAACAAACAGGGGTATTAAGAAATACGTTCTTTGTGAAAACATGAGTTGCTCCTGTATTAAAGAATCTTATGTGAATTATTTCAAAAAGGTTGAAGCATTCTCCTTTATTCCCAGTTCTTTTCTGATTGAAATAAGGTATCCAGGTAATTACCATAAATGCCTCCAATGTAAACACCAGAAGCAGCACCGTATGTATATACACCCGTACTGAAAGTAATGTCTGCAACTATGCCAGAATATTTGAATATTTTTTGTTCTGGTAGATAAATTTGATAGAGTTTTTTGTTAAGCAGACTATCAAGACTGAAGTATTTATTTGTCAGATTGATAGCAGTATGAAAATCTGTCATATTGATAAACCATAAGCTGTCCGGCATAGTATAAACTGTGTCCCAATTTTCAGGTGAATCATTGTTGAAATCGGATTTGATTATCCATTTAGTTTTATTACTGTACAGAGGATTTTCTGCTATCGTAAACAGAAAAAATTGAGCATTTTGCGCCAGATAAAAAACATTGCTTATTTGTACACTGTCTGTAACCCTTTTTTCAGATATGTTGTAAAGGTATGTCGTTTTGAGTATTTTATAACCATCAACGCTCTTAGTCTGTTTAAAGAAAAACGCATACTTACCGTCAGGGCTAAAGCCACCCATGGAATTATACGTACAATCGGCCAGTGCGATTTTCTCGCCTGTTTCTAAATTGTAAAGTCCAAGAGAATGAGACTCATGGTACTTGTCATACATGATCCATGGTTTGCTGTAAACTACAGGCACGGTTCCTTCCATTGAGGAAGCACTCCTCCCGGTGGTAAAACTAATTTTTTTTATTACTTTCTGCTGAGGTACAGAGTAAATGAGTATTTCCTGTTTCCCATCAATATAGGAGCCACCCCACCAGGCATTGTCGCTGTCTTCGATGGTATTCTCAGTTCTAAAAAAGCCTACAGTAACACTATCCATGAGAAATGATCCGCCATAGGTAACTTTAGTGTACACATCACCGCTACAACCATATAAGAAAAACAGGGTTGCAGTGGTAATAAGTATAGCAATGTATCTGTTTGTAAGATGCATAATCACCATTATAGTAATCGTAAAAAATTCTTGGATTTTCGTTTTATCTTCTTAAATTCCTTAAAAATATGAGAAATACGACCCATTGTATTCTTGTTTGCTGTAACCGTTACACTTCCATCCGCGGACCTTATCCAGGTTGTATCACCGCAGGTTGAGGTCTCATTTTTTGAAACTGATAATGATATGCGGTAGCAGGATGGAGGGGAGAACGTTACAAACCCGCTATCCTTTACCACTATTCCCTGTACATGCGCTGCAGTTGTGAATTTCGCTTCATAGGCAGGTGGCATGTTCTTCTCAGCCTGCTATAACCTTGAGATAATTTGATCTTTAGTAAAGGGAAGCGCCTGTGTTGAACAGATCAGGACAGAGGAGAAGATAATGCACAGTCTGCAGACAACGATTTTTGACATGTTAATCCCGACGGGAAAAGATACATGTGAAGTGGAATTAACAATAGAATATAAAGTATATCGGGGACTGAAGACAAGAGTAATTTCTGTGGTGACAGACTACTTTTATAATTTCAGCAAAAAGAGAAAATAGCAGTCTTCCAGATGACAATTTGACAGAATACAGTTAACAGATATACAGAAAGTGCAAGAGAGGGCACCCTTTTCCAGAAACTTCTTATTATGTATTGTTTTTGCAATATTTAGTTAAGCGTGTATGGAGAACAGATGTCTCTTATCCGTAACGTCCCTCGATGTATTCTGTGGTTCTGGGGTCAACCGGATTTATGAAAAGTTCTTCGGTACGGCTGTGTTCGACCATCTCCCCAAGGAGCATGAAAATACACTCATCGGAAGCGCGTCTGGCCTGAGCCATGCTGTGAGTGACAATAACGATTGTATAATTTCCCCGAAGAGTAAACATCAACTCTTCTATGGCTTTTGTCCCCTCTACATCCAGAGCCGAACATGGCTCATCCATGAGGATTATTTCCGGTTTGAGAGGAAGAATTCTGGCAATGCAGAGCTTCTGCTGCTGCTCCAGCTGAAGGCTTGTTGCCCTGGTGTCAAGACGATCTTTCAGATCCTTCCATAACCCGACTTCTGTCAGCGCCTTCTCTACTGCATCGTCAAGATCGGCTTTCTTCAGGCTGAACATTGGTGTATGAGTTCGGATACCGAAGATAACATTTTCGCGGACGGAAATCGGAAGAGGGTTGGGTCTCTGGAAGACCATCCCTACAGATTTACGCAGCTCAATTAAAGAGACATCCTGGTCATATATGTTTTTCCCCAGAATTGAAATAAGTCCTGAGGTACGCACGTAGCTGAAACGCTCGTTTATTCTGTTGAAACAGCGAAGAAGCGTTGTCTTGCCGCAGCCGCTTGGTCCGATAAGTGAAGTGATGAGGCCGTGCCTGATATTGACATTAACATTTTTCAGTGCCTGGAAATCTCCATACCAGAGGTTAAGGTCTTTTGTCAGGATACTGTACTGGTTTTCACTCATAGAAATTTATACCTGTCAACCAAAGATACCGTTTACGTAATCGTAAGTTTCCTTTTTTGCCGGATGATCGGAAAAGATGACCTCTGTACGGTCTATTTCGACGATATCGCCTTTCAACATAAACATCGAACGGTCCGAAATGCGCCTGGCCTGGTGAGTGAGATTTGTGACCAGTATGATTGTGATCTCACGTTTGAGCTCTTTGAGCACATCTTCTATGCGCATTGTGGTAACCGGATCTATGGCAATTGAGAATTCATCAAGGCACAGGATCTCCGGCTGATGGGAGAGGGCACGGGCGATTGTAAGTCTCTGCTGCTGCCCTCCTGAGAGAGCCGTTCCCAGGTTATTGAGGCGATCCTTTACTTCATCCCAGAGAGCCGCCTGACGCAGACAGCGCTCCACTATTTCATCAAGCTGTGATTTCTTCTTCAGCCCTGAGCATCTGGGGGCAAAAGCGACATTTTCATATATTGACAACGGAAGCCCGACCGGCAGCGGGGCCACCATTCCGATTTTTCTCCTCAGTGCAAAAATGTCTCTGGTCTTTCTAACATCTTCATTGTCAACAATAATCTTCCCTGAAACGGATGCTCCTCTTGTGAAGTCTATTGTTCTGTTGAGACAGCGAAGCAGGGATGTTTTTCCGGACTGGGCCGGTCCGATAATCGAGAAAATCTCTTTCTCATATACATCAAAAGAGATGTCGTGTATAATCTCAACCGGGCCATATGAAAGCCGCAGATTTTCAACCTGTATTCTTTTTTTCAGAGTATTCACGTTACCACTTCTTCCTGTTCCTGAGGTAGACCCGCAGGGCAATGGCGCTGGCGTTTACAAGAAGAACCGAGCCAAGGAGCACAACTGCTGTTGCAAACGGGATTGATTCTTTTACACCCGGCACCTGGGTAGCCACAGTATACAGGTGCATCGAAAGAGCCATGCACTGATCGGTGAGCTGATAGGGGAGAAGGTCCCCTTTCTGTATCGCTTTGTAAAATACGGCCCCTGTAAACATTACCGGAGCTGTTTCGCCGGCGGCCCTGCTGACCTGCAGTATGACTCCTGTGAGTATGCCGCTGATCGAATTGGGCAGCACAACGGCCCTGATAGTCTGCCATCTGGTAGCACCTACATTCCAGCATGCTTCCCGGAAATTCATCGGCACTGATGCCAGCGCTTCCCTTGTGCTTGCTATGATTACAGGCAGAGTCATTATTGCCAGAGTGAGCGATGCGGAAATTATCGAATAGCCGAACCTGGCTGCATATACAAACGCCCCAAGGCCAAAAAGTGCATGGACAATACTGGGAACTCCGGCCAGGTTGATAACAGCCATGTTGATCAGGCGGTTGAACCAGTTGTCTTTTGCGTATTCGTTTAGATATATGGCTGCAAGCACACCAACAGGTGTCGAGATGGCAAGTGAGATTACTACAAGGTAAAGTGTACCGATAAAAGCCGGCCATATACCGCCTTCACGCATCCCTTTTACAGGTACATCAACGATAAATGACCAGTTGAGTGATGGCGATGCCTTATAGATGAGGTATCCGATTATAAGCAGAAGCGGTACGACAAGTGCGAATGCCATACCCTGAAAGAGCCATTTGGCAACTCTTTCATACCACTCTTTGCGGGAAGTGAAAGAGTTTCTGGTAAAATGGGTAATAGAGTTAGTCTGATTCATTTCCTGCGGACACCCCGGATAACAAGGTCTGCTGTAAGGTTTACAATAAAAGTTATACAGAACAGAAGAACGCCGGTAAGGAAAAGAACCCTGTAGTGCTCTGAACCGGCAGGAGCTTCACCCAGTTCTGCGGCAATATTGGCCGTAAGAGTGCGGATCGAATCAAGAAAGCTCAAAGGAATATGTACTGAGTGGCCGGTTGCCATAAGAACTGCCATGGTTTCACCGACGGCTCTGCCTATTCCAAGCAGAACTGCCGCAAGAAGACCGTTTTTTGCGGCAGGGATAAGGACCCGGTAGATCATCTGCCATTTTGTAGTTCCCATCGCCAGCGCTGCTTCTCTATAGGAATCAGGAACTGCTTTGAGTGCATCTTCGCCGATGGAAACGATTATCGGCACACTCATAAAAGCCAGTATCAGGCCGCCATTGAGAAGGTTTACACCAACCGGCGCGTTTGTAAAGTTGACTATCAATTTGCTCATCACTGTCATACCAATAAATCCCCAGACTACACTCGGGATAGCAGCCAGCAGTTCAATTATTATCTTCAGAGTCTCTTTAAGCTTTTTGTTACAGAACTCTGAAATGTAAATAGCAGCTCCCAATCCAAACGGTACCGCTATGAGCATCGCAAGTATCGTAACGGAAAAGCTCCCTATAATAAGGGAGAATGTACCATATCTGACATTTACTGCCGATGTCGGGTACCATTTGGTACTTGTCAGGAATTGAGTGATATTAAAATTATCGCTGAATAAAACCGGAACTGCCTCCTTGAATACAAAAAAGAAAATCGCCAGCACAAATATTATGGCGCTTACTCCGCTGAGGCGTATGATCCCCTCAAAAATCCGTTCTGCTGTAATAACCCAGTAGGGCCGCCTGGGGCGGGATACCGGCTTACTGTCGGAAATGGCCGGATACTCAGCAGCTAAAACAGAATTTTGATTATCACCCATTTATTTCCAACTTTCCGCACGCTATAACTGAATTTTTATAGAGTCTGTTTTTCCCGGTGGAATCGGTACATAACCGTTTACTGCCACAATTTTCTGCCCTGCTTCTGACATTGTCCATTCAAGATACACTTTAGTTTCTCCCTGTGGTTCGTCAAGTGTATAAAGAAGAAGCGAACGGGCCAGAGGATAATTACCGTTCTGAGTGTTTTCTATTGTGGGCAGGCATGTCATGCCGTCAGAGTTTTTGATCTTGAGCATTTTAACATGGCCGGTAGCATAACCCATTCCGCTGTATCCGATTGCGGTTTTTGCATTCCCTACAAGTTCCACAACTTCCTTTGATCCGTTCATGTCAAGAGATCCCAGCTCAAAATCCTTATTATTAAGAACGCGTTCCCGGAAAAACTCGTAGGTACCTGAGCTTGATTGGCGGCTTACCCGCAGGATTTTATCACTTTTTGCACCGGGGATTTTTATTCCCAGCTGGGACCATTTTTTAACTGTCCCGTTTTCGACATAAATCTGCGCAAGCTGCTCTAATGTGATCTCTTCAATTGGATTGTCTTTGTGAACGTAAATTGCCAGAGCGTCATATCCCACAATGTATTCTATCGGGGTCTTGCCTGTGTTTTTCTTTGCAAGGTCAATTTCCCCCTGTTTCATGTTTCTGCTGGCGTTTGCGATTGAGATCGTACCTTTTATCAGGGCTGCGATACCTACTCCGGAACCTCCTCCTGATACCTCTATTTCCACAGCTGGTTTTACAACCTTGTACTCCTCGGCCCAGGCCTGCGCCAGGTTGACCATGGTGTCGGAACCTTTAACCTGGATTGTGGCAGATTTATTTATTTTCTCCATGCCGTGTTTATTACCACAGCTTGCCAATGATATCAGAAATGCCGCAACAACAAGTCTGGCAACAGAGGGAAAAAACTGACTGGTGCAAATCTGCAATTTATACGCCTCCGGATTCCTCATCGGTATCAATAATCGCGTTGACCAGGTCTTTTATCTGGTTTTTCAGAAAATCGTAGGTTTTTTCGTATGACCCGGTTTTTACAGTCTGAGAGTCGGAGAGCTTTGATGGGTCCGGAGTTGGCCAGTTGAGAAAAATCACCTTCCGGGGACGCTGCGGAAATGCCTTCAGTGCCTCTTCTGAAAGGGTTACAATCACCTGATAATGATCAAGATTGGGGATCTGGTGCACGGCTTTGGGGGCAACGCGCGCGAGATCAATCCCTTTGCTTTTCATAAATTCGATTGTTGACCGGTCAATCTGTAGGGGCTCTATCCCGGCACTGCTGAAAATAAATTTGGGAAGATTGAATGATGATGCAATCGCCTCAGCCATCTGGCTCTGGCATGAGTTGTTTTCATCTACAAAAAGTATACGGAAAACATCTGCCCCAGGGTGCTTTGTATACTCGCCTGTAATCATATAAAGAGCTTCCATACAAATATTGCGGGCCTGATCCGAAACCCTCTCGAATTTACGCACTATTGTCATCAGCGGATCCACCGATTCGGCAGGGATTTTCTGCTCAGAGAGCAGGCTTACAATTTTCCTGTTAAAATCCAACCGCAAAACATCGACAGCAGCTTCTATTTCAATACTTTTTTTTGCCAGCTCAGGATCCTGATCTAAAAATGCTTTCACAGAATCATGAAACATACTTATTGAGAGATTCGCG
>JAAYYB010000143.1 GCA_012515615.1 Fibrobacter sp. | reverse complement strand
ATTCCTGTACTGGGTGAAGAAGGAACCTGGAGAACTCTCAGCGATTACAGCCAGCCGTTTCTTTTCCTCAGGAAAGATTCAGATACAGGAAACAAGCCGGTCTGGGTTTGTATAAATAAGAATCTTATCGGGGTGACGACGGTTGAAGACTGGATGATGCCTCAGGAGATAAAAAATCTTTCAAAGGCAATGACTCTTACCGCTGAAAAAATCGCAGAAGAACCGGTACCGAAGGCGTTTGTGCTCGATCCGGCAGACGTCGTGTTGTTTATGTGACAGGACGCTAACAGGATATCGCCCTGGTACGCCGTTGGAGGCCATTATCCCACCGGTTGGGAGCGCTCATCGTGAGCGCGGAAAATAGAATAGAAAATTAAGGGTTAAGAATTTTGAATTCAAGATTAATAGTAAAGGTTAAAGAATCCATTTTATCTATTATAATTGGAATTATAGGAAATGTTTGTCTTTTAATTTCCATATTAGCAACTATTGAAGGAAATGATACCATTTATAGTTTATTTATAATGATAGGATTCGGAAGTTGCATTTTGTCTATTGTAATGAGTATTGTGGAATTGTTTTATGTTAAAAAGCGATTTAAATGTCTATTAGGATTTTCAATTGGTAGTTTCCCGTTTGTACTAATTTTAATAATAGGGTTAATAAATGTACTTAGGGGTGTTACTGTGTAAATTATAGTTAGAAATCAATTTCCTGGTTAATTAAAGCAAAACGTAACTTAATGGGTAGGATATTTAATAAATCTTGGAATAACAAGAGCGCGTTCATGCGCAAAAGTCAACCGGTGGGAAAACGGGCCACCAACATCAAGGTTGACATGCTAAAAGCCGCACGATCAACCGTTGCCGGGAACATTGCGTTATTCGCGGAAGAAACTTTTTCAGCACAACCATTACGTACCGTCATGCCGTTGAAGAACGGCATCCATCCGAGAATCGTCGAAATCAGAGAAGATGGTTTCCGGCCTTCGCCGGAATGACGGAGTGTGGAAGGCCGCTTTTACCTTGCCTCAATCAATGTCCCGTCGGTCCTCTGATTCAAATAATTTATTTCGACCCATTCCTGCGTTCGTTCCTCAGAACCGATACGTACCTCGTCAAGGAAACCACCGAGTGAGTTGATCACTGTCGAATCGGGGGAGAGGTCCGATCCCAGGATTATACAGCTGCTTTCTGAGGATCCGGTGACATCCGCTGTAAAACTCCTGTCGTTAGTAAGTTCACCGTTTACATAAAGCTTTGCGGTCAGGTCCTTCCCTCTAACAAGAGAGACCGAATACCATTTGTCTGATCCAAGTGGTGATGACCTGCAGACGGTATCGGTTACTCCGGCAGCAGAGGCCCAGAAAAACAGGGTCCCGTCGGGCCCCGATGAGATCCCCATCTTACCATTCTCAGAGTCGAATTTGTAAATAAAAAGATCATTTCTCTTCTGTTCCGTGACCTTGAACCATAGTGAAATTGTAAACGGGCCGGTTCCGAAATTATAGGCATCGTGTCCGGGAATTAAGATGTAATCGTTGGTACCGTTGAACTGATGTCCGGGGCCGTTTACCCCTTCAAGACCCCTTGCGCGTATGTAATCATCACCGTTATTACGGTTAAAGGTGGCATCCTTATAGAGCCCGTGATTCCGGACCCCGTCTGATTCTCCGGTCAGGTGCCAGACACCCCGAAAACCCGAGGCTGTGTCAAAGACCATCGAAGGTTCTGATCCGCTTTGGGCACCCTTATTTCCCCAGCGCATGAATATGAACTGTGATGAGGGACTGAGTGTATCAAAACGTATCCAGGCTTCTCCAAGCGAGCTCTGAAGATCCCACCTCTCCAGCTCGAATTTCAGCGGCTTTCCCCAGGCATCAAAGAACCGGATATCCTCTCCGCCGGACTCTGTTTCACTGAAATTAAAATTGCTTGATGTAAATCTTACAAGCAGTGGAACATCGGCAACAGGATCATTGAGAACAGAGTTTATTGCATTACTGTTAAGGAATATCTGCTTTGAGTACTCCCATGAATTCAGTGAATCTGCAATAAAGTAAATATCCGGCTCTGTAAAGATACTGTCAGAGAGCTTCGAAGGAGAATCATCCTCTGAGGCAGTAAATAAAAGAGGCGGGAGTGTTCCCGAAGGAACAGAATCGATTGTGATAAATGCAGCTCCGGAAACAACCGGCAGAGAGACCTTTGTTCCTGTAATGTAAAGAATGCCATCACCCGGGATGAGATTTCCCGGGACTATTATTCCGGAGGGCGCTTTCAGGGTGTCTGAATAAAGGTCAATTGAATCTGATTGTTCTATTTTAATATCCAGGTGCAGGAGTCGTTTTCCTGATGAAGGGTCGAAGGCTTCAATGTTGTATGTCCCGGAATCTACATCGTTAAAACTGTAGGAGCCTGAGGAGTCGGCAGAGACCGTAGATATAGTGTGTGCTGAGAACGGAGTGTAGCTCTGCGGAATGAGGTCGATCTGTGAAAATGATCCGGGCTTCCCTCCCTGGAGCACAACTTTACCTGTGAGCTTTCCGCCGCTGGACTCTGTATCAAGCCCCCCGCCGGCTAAGGGAGAAATCTCCGTGCAGCCGGCAAGCAAAGTTGACAGGGCAAATGTAAGAAAGACTTTTAAAATGTTATTCATCTGCCGGCCCCTTATACTTGGGGTTGGAGAGGGGGAACATGTTGATGTTGAGCTGATAGACCTGATCGGCGGAACTGTCCTGTTCTGCAATTTTCAGCAGTTCCTGTCGATGCGCCCTGTTTTTGGATTTGAACAGCTCGAATGTTTCTCTGGAGATTCTGAAAGTAGTTGATGAATTGGATAGAAGTTCGTTTGGCCCGAACCGGTCAAACGCTTCCAGTGCAAGTTTCAGCATCTGTACCTGATAATTCAGGATCTGATGTGATTTTATGTCCTGCCCGGTTGTAAGAACAGGAGAGGTTTGGATGAGTTTACCGTTTTCTTCTTTGAGAAAGCCGAGCTTAAGCAAAAGTTCAATAGACTGGCGTGCCTGCTTTGCGGTGATTTCCGGTCTCAGCATCTGGCCCAGTTTTCTATAGTCACCCTCAAAATCTCTGCAAACCGCAAGCTCTCTGATTGCGCTGTGATACCATTCAGAGAAAATATCAAACTGGCTCTCTTTTATAAACTGGACATCTTTACGGTTCATTATTTCAATGAGCTTCTCAAAGTATTCGTTTTTCTTCCCGAGGGACCGGGCCTGGTTAAACTTTACAAGACAGGTGAAGTATTGTGATTCCTGGGGGGATAGTCCCATGGCTGAGGACGTCTTGGCTATGACAGAGTCGGTAAGGTTTCTTTTCCCCTGAACAACGAGGGGGTAAAAGCCTGAGGAGTTTATTCCCGCCAATGCAGAGAGTGTTCTGTATGTAAAAGCCGGTTTGACTGATTTCATATACAGATAATAGTCGCGGATAAATTCACGATAATCTGTATATTTGAATATTTTTTCCAATTTTCACCTGGACAGGTTGGATGTGTACAAAGGTAAAAAGTAACTTGCCTGTAACCATAATATAACTAATTATACCCTGTTTGGGGAATTTAGGTAGAAAAAAGTGTCTGAAATGGAAATAAAGTTGTAACCGGGAGGGGGTTTGAATAGAAAGTTATTCGTAGATCGACCCCAGTGGAATCTGCACAAGCAGAATCAGGGTGTCTTTTGATGTTTTTTTGAGGAGATTTGTAGAATAGGAGACTGTTCCGGAAACTGGTGTTCCAAATGGGATCATGTTGCCCTCGTTCCACTTTTTGAGGTAGAAGGCCCATCTCTGCGCCGTAAGAAAGGCTGCTTTCTGCCTTTCTGACTCACGGATCGATTCCGGAAGTTTATTATTGTAAATACCTTTACCTGCGGTAAGAAAGCATCCGGATGACTTCTGAAAAGAAGCGGAGAGCATCTCCTGCATCAGTTCTTTTTTTTTCGACTGGGCGATTAGTCTGTCCTGAATAGAGAGAATTGCAGTTAAGAGGGAATCGTAGTTTTCTGAGCCTTGTATCTCTTTTACTTCAACAAAGCCATTATCAGGTGTTGATGAGACCTGTTTTTTCTGCTCGCGGCAGCCAGTCAAGAGTAAGGCTGACGTTATGGCAACAAGGCTGATTCTTGCAATCAGGGAAGTCCGGTCCGATCTGGTTCTGCTCATGAATAGAATATATTTTGGAATACTCCGGTCAGCAAAGAGATCCGGTTTTTTGTTTATCCAGAATAGGCGGAGCTGTGTAAGATGGTTTCTGGCTTTCGCCGGAATGACGGAGTGGGGGATGTTATGTTATTCACAGAGGTAACCTTTTCATCAACGCCGTCACGAAATCGTCATGCCGTTGAAAAACGGCATCCATCTGAAAATTACCGAGAACAGAAATGATGGTTCCCGGCCTTCGCCGGAATTGACGGAGTGACGTAAGTTTCAGGTTGAAAATAATTTGTTCTTTAATTGAATTTTAAAAAGTGAAACCAGAGATGAAAAAAGCACTATTTCTTGACCGTGACGGTGTGATTAACGAAGACAGGGCATATCCCTGGAAACCCGAACAGATTGTATTCGTAGACGGTATTTTCAGCCTGTGCAGAAAAGCTCTTGATAAGGGATATATCCTTGTGGTGGTGACAAACCAGGCCGGTGTGGCCCGCGGGTATTTTACAGAAAATGATGTAAAGAAACTTCATGAATGGATGAGCGGAAAGTTCATGGAGCAGGGAATAGAGATCTCTGCTTTCTATTACTGCCCATATCACCCCAAAGGTGTCACTGAACAGTACCGGAAAGATTCCGATTGCCGTAAACCGGCACCTGGAATGGTGCTTAAGGCTGTAGAGGATTTTGGAATTGATATCTCGCGATCGCTGATGGTAGGAGATAAACCATCTGACAGAATAAAGCTTGAAGGCCTCAAGAGTGTGATTATCAAAAGTAATTACACAGGAGAGGATTACGATGTGGAGAGTCTCTTAGATATAGAGTCTCTGTTATAATTTTCTGATCGAGTGCAGGGTTCCGTTGCGAAAATCAATCGGCCCGGAGATCTTGAACTTGTCTTCAGTGAAAACCTTTTTCAGGTCATCAATTGTCCAGGAACGTACGTAAAAGAGCAGTTTTGAATTTTTGGGTGCCAGAGGACCGATCAGAAAAATGCCTCCGGAAGAGAGCGAGTCGCGTATATTCTCCAGAGCAAAGCGGCATTTCTCATCATTTACGATATGTTGAATGACATCGATAAGGAAAATGACATCGAAGGTGTCTCCAAGCGGCTCAGAGCTGATATCTTTAAGGGAAAATGAAAAATCCGGGAAAATTTTGCTCATCCTTGGAATAACTACATCGGAAATATCGTATCCTTTATAATTTTTTACACTCTGTTCTTTTAAAATCCCTGTGTAGAATCCGGTTCCAAGGCCGATTTCACAGATTCGGCTTTTTTGAAAATCGATTTTTTCCTTGTCGCAGGTTTCAAGGAAGATTGATTTGGCCTTGCGGTACATCTCCAGGTTCTGGGATTCTGACATTGCATCGTTTCCGGGGCCAAGTATGGAATCTCCATACTTGAGGAACCGGTCGTGCCAGTATTTTTCGGCATTGTAGTCGTTTCTCTTGCCGTAAAAAAAAGGGTATATAATTCTCTTTTTAATTGCACGTAGTATAGAAATGATCATTTTATCACCGTATTGGGGTTTAAAAGAATATTTGAACAGCTCACCTTGAGCGGATCGACTGATTACGGTTTAACCGGCCAAAAAGACTTTGATCAATTAAAGATATATAAAAATAAGAAAAGAACTTACGAAAAAACTATTTTTAATATTTAGTCAATTTTACACTCCGAAGGACGAGGACGGATGCCGCAAAAAAAAGAGAGTTCAAACAACAGTGTCCCTGAACAGAGTATTATGAAAAGCAGGTTTTTCCAATCATCATGGTTTTATGCCATTCTTCTGGCTTTTGTGACAGTTATCGTATTCAATCAGTTTTTTCTGAATGAAGGGATGTTGTCCAGTTCCGATCAGATGACCGGGTTTGATTCCAGGGTCTACCTTAAGAATTCTCTTAAGGAGCATGGACAGTTTCCGATGTGGGTCAGTTCAAGGTTGTCGGGGATGCCCACAATTGATGCAATGTTCGGCGATCCCTTCTACCTTCCTTCTGTGATAGTAAGTTATCTTCTCCCGATTCATCGTGCGATAAGCTTTAAGATGATTCTGCATGTGTTTCTTGCGGGACTGTTTTTCTATTTGCTGCTGAGGAGGGGTTTTAAATTTTCGCGTCCGCTGGCCTTTGCAGGTGGCTTGCTTTACATGCTTAACCCCCAGTTCCTGTCCCATATCTATCCGGGTCATGACGGGAAGATGTATGTAATAGCCTGGCTTCCTTTTATAATCTGGCGGATGAAATCACTTGTTGAATTGCCGTCACTGTTTAACTCTTCTCTATTGACTCTGGGTATGGGAATGTCGCTTCTGACCACCCATATCCAGATGAACTATTTCCTGATGTGGGGAGTGTTTCTTTTCTGGCTCTTCGCTTTTATCCTTAATTTGATTCCTTCTCAGAGGAATGTAAAAAAAGCGGTGATGCTGACAATCTGTTTCTGGGGCTCTGTAGCGGCATCGCTTCTTCTGGCCATTGCACCGTTTCTGCCCCCTTACCTTTATGTCAGGGAGGCTTATTCTGTTAGAGGTGTTGACCGGGGATTTGAATTCGCCGCATCGTGGGCGCTTGGATGGGCGGAGGCTTTTTCGTTGTGGGTTCCGGAGCTGGTTAATACACTCGATTACTACTGGGGACAGAATCCTTTTAAACTGAACTCGGAATATGCAGGAGGGATCACCCTTCTTCTGGCTGTTTTAGCCATAGTGATAAAGCCCGGGAAATGGAGAATTTTCTGGGGATCTATTGCGGTGCTTGCCTGTCTTTACTCTTTGGGAGCAAACACACCTGTTTTTCATATAGCGTATGCTCTTATTCCGGGGGTGAAGAAGTTCAGGGCAGCCAGCATGATAATGTACTGGTTCTCATTCGGTACTGTGCTTTTAGCTGCTCTCTTTCTCAAAGATCTCATTGCGGGCAAACTATCCGGTTTGACTGAAGACAAGCAGAAACGCTGGACAAAGGGGCTTTTTATCGCCAGCGGTGTTTTCGTTCTGATAGCCCTTCTGTTTTCAAGCAAGGGTTTTGTGTCCGGGTTTTTTCAGGATCAGCTCGACAGCAATAAGCAGAGAATATTTGAACTGAACTTTACCAGAAATTTCGTGCCGTTTCTGTGGCTGTGGCTCTTCTTTGCCGTCTCTACGCTGCTTTTACTGGTTGCTGTTATAAAGAACAAACTCAAGCCGGCTGCTGCTGCGGTTATTATAGTACTGTTCGGATTAATAGACATTTACAGAATAGACGTGAAGTTTATCAGGATGGTGGATGTAAAGCCTTATTTCCAGAGTGAACCTGCTCTGGAGAAGCTTGGCACAGAGATGAAGACAGCTCCTTTCCGGGTCTTTTCTCTTCCGGGGGCCATGGTGAGCCAGCAGAACGGAGAAGGAATTTTCGGTCTTGAGGGTGTAAGCGGTTTCCATGACAACGAACTCAGGTGGTACCGTGAATTCAGGGGTGATCAGCAGGATCGCAACTTTTTCTCCGGCATAATCGGATTTAATCAGGATGGCCAGGCATTTCTTCGTGCAGACAGACTCACAGAGGGGAACCCTTTTCTGGATATCGCCAATGTCAAATACCTGTTAGTGCGTTCGCAGGGGCAATTGATACCGTTTGAGAACAGAAATGCGCTTGGCAGAGTTTCTTTTGCATCGGGATATACAGTTTTGGATTCTTCGGCTATTATAGATGCCCTGAAGGCCGGAACGTATGATTACCGGAAGAATGTTGCCCTTATGGAAGAGCCGGAGGTAAAGCCCGCAGTTGACTCTGCAGACCAGAGCCTCTTTTTGGCGAAATGGGAAAAGTATTCTCCTAATCACCGGGTTGTAAAGATCAATGCCCCATCGCAAGGTTTCCTCAGGATATCCGAAATCTTTTATCCCGGCTGGGAGATAAGGGTTGATGGAAAGAAGGTGAAGGTCTATCGGGCTGATCTGGCCTGGATGGCCGTTAATGTCGATAAGGGTGAGCATGTGGTGGAGATATGTGCTCGTTCAATTTTCCTTAGTAAGGTACTGTGGGTTTCTATTACTATGGCGATAGTGCTCTGCCTTTACTGGCTGCTGTATTTCGCCGTTTTAAGGCGGGGAAAAAAGGTTGCTACTGTCCAGAAGTAAGATTTGTCAGGATGGTTGCAGAAGAGATCTGGCTCGTGCCGGTTCTTTCTGCATTACAGGTGTCCTTTAAAAGACCGGGAGTCAAATGGGAATATTGAAAGATGTTTTTCTGGGTTTTTTCCCCAGGTCCATGCGTCTGCCGATGTGGTATGGTGTGAAGAAGATCTGCGGTAGTCTTGATCCGGAAATCGATTATCTGAAAAGAAGGATACCCTCTGAAAAGATGATGATTGATATCGGGGCAAATATCGGTATCTATTCATTTGCGTTTGCCGGTCGTTGTCAGTCTGTGGCTGCATTTGAGCCTCAGCCGTCCTGTTATCAGGTCCTCTCATCTTACAGAAGCAAAAAGATCCAGGCTTATCAGCTTGCCCTGTCAAGTAAGCCGGGCAAAATGGAACTCCATGTACCTGTGAAGAATCGGAGTGTGCTGACCGGGCTTGCGACTTTCAGGGAAGTTGATGGAGAATACCAGAAGCTGCAGGTTGAGGTTTCTACTCTTGACCAATATGAATTTAAGAATGTCGGATTTATCAAAATAGATGTAGAGGGTCATGAAGCGGATGTGATAAGGGGTGGGATTAATACGATCCGTTCCCAGCGTCCGGTAATGCTCATTGAAGCTGAGCAGAAATACTCAGCGGAGCCTCTGGAAAAAACTTTTCAAATGATACTGGATGAGGGCTACAGAGGCGGTTTTCTACTAAATGATGTCTGGCATCCTCTTGAGGAATTCTCAGTCAAGAAATACCAGTCTGCATTCCAGAAAGATATCGAAGCAGAGAGGTATAAAAATATCAGGGGAAAATATGTAGGCAACTTTATATTCGAGCCGGCAGAGAGGGTGTAACGTGTCTTCAGGGTCACTTCTGATAGTAATTCCGTATCCTCAGAAATCAGGGATATTTTCAGTGTACATGACAGGGTATCTTGATCAATACAAGAAGCTCGGTTATGAAATAACCACAGAGAAACTCTATTTCTGGGAAGGCAAGATCCGCTACAGTCTTAAATGGCTTTACCTGATGCGGTATCTGGCCGACAGGAAAAAAACAATCCTGCTTCATGTGCACACAATTCCGGCATCGGGTCCTTTTATAATACTTTTTTTGCTTTTGTCAAGAGTGCTGAATCGTAAGGTGATCGTGGTCTCACACGAAACGGTCCAGACCTATGCCAAGCACCTTCCGCGTTTTGCCCGGTGGATTGCCTACTTTTATGAATCTCTTGTTGTACATCTGAGTTCTTTCTATGTGGTGCATACATCATTTCACAAGAAGGAAATTGAGAGTTTTGCACCTACACCTAAGCTCAGGGTGATTCCCCACCCGGCTGTAAAGGTAGAGGTAAAAGAAAGGGAGAGAACGATCTGGGGGTTTTACGGGATGCTGAGTGCTAAAAAAGGAGTAGATCTCCTTATTGATACCTACCAGGAGTTTCCCCCTGGATCTCTGCCTCAGCTTAAGATCTACGGGGCCGCTGCTCCGGGAGAAGAGGCGTATTATGAGTCTTGCAGGCAGATGGTAAAAAGCGAATTCTCATCTCTTATCCACTTTACTGGAATGATTTCTGAGGCGGACAAGGCAGAAGAGTTTTCAAAGTTGTCTCTTATGATTCTTCCTTACCGCTACATTTCCCAGAGTGGCGTATTATCGGAAGCAACCATGCACAGAGTTCCATTCCTGGCATCGGATCTTACGTTTTTTCGCGATTTCAAAGATAAATTCGGGTGTGGAAGACTCTTTAAAACTGAAGATAAAGAGTCGCTGAAAGAGGAGTTTGTTAAAATTTCAAAAGATCCCCTGTGTATTTCAGATGAAGAATTCGCAGCCTTGCAGAATGAACTCTCTATTGAGCGCTGTGCCGGTGAATTCCAGAAACTGATTTCGAAACAGAATTAATCATAAACAGGTGAAATTTGCTGATAGTCAAGTATCTTTTTGCACTGCTTCCCCTTGTATGGATCTTCTGGAAAATTGATTTCGGAAATCTGACTGTCACAATAGGTGAAATCGCCTGGTGGACTCTTCCGGCAATCGTAGGCCTTGGTCTGGTGCTGATGTTTCTTCAGGGAATGAAATGGTGGTTGCTGCTCCGGGCATTTATGCCTGCTATATCTCTAAAAGAGGCTCTGGTTTACCATTTCAAGGGGAACTACTACTCGATAGCTCTGCCGACAAGTGCGGCACAGGATATTGTCAGGACTTTGCTAATCGCCAGGAAGAATGACTATGCTGTTGCATGGGGGGCAACATGGGTAGCCCGGATCTCAGGACTTATTGTTTTGGTAATCATTTCCATGTACGGGCTCTTAACTCTCGATTCCGTGCTTCTCCCAAAAGGCGCTTTCCAGGTCTTGATAGTGATCTCTATATTGATAATGTTGATGGTTTTATTCTCTTTTTCCAAGACCTCAACAAAGCTATTCAGAAAAATCTTCCGAAGATTTATTCCTGAAAAATTTCTTCTGATTGTGGAGAATATCCGTGATGGCGTTTACTTTTACAGAAACAAGAAAAGACATCTGGTTCTTGTTCTACTTGTTACAATACTGATTCAGTTTCTGATGGTTTTCAATGCGGCGATGATTCTTAACGGGATAACCGGAAAGTGGTTTATCTCAGAATGCATGGCATTTATCCCCATAATTGAAATTCTCTGCCTCTCTTTACCACTCACACCAAATGGCATCGGGATCAGAGACGGGCTTTCTGCACTGATGTTTCACCAGATCGCTCTTCCTGTAGAGCAACTTGGCACATATATCATACTTGGCTTTTTCACAATCCTGCTTAAATTAGTCGGAGGGATTCCGATTCTTTGGGAAATGATTTTCAGGAGAGGGGTGAAGCGGTAGTATTTCCCGGCTCTGCATCTAATTGGGTCCGAGATAGTTCCAGAATTATTGAAAACACACTTCTTCCTGTGAGCGCCGGAAACTTGTTTCGGGTAATCATCTGGAGAATTAATCCTAACTTATGCATCCGGGAAGAAACGAAGTGCGTTTAGACCTTGTAGTAGAAAGGGTTGAACAAATCGCAGGTGCACCACACCGGTGGAACATCTGCGATTTGTGAAAGCCTTTATGCACAAGGGATAAGCGCAATTCACCCTGATCCGGGTGCATAAGTTAAGTAATAAAAACATTTTTTCAAGGTTGTGTCGCTCGGAAGAGATTGGAATGAAATGTAAAACATATTATTTCACAGCTTGTGTGCCAATTGCAGGATTTCTGATGCTGGTTTGGCCTCCACACAGTAGAAATTCGCATATAGTAACGTATTTCCCCTTTCCGGTATCAGACATCGCTGGTTCAGCCTGCTTCTGTGAAGCGCTTTCGGCAAAGCAGCCTGACAGTAGAAACTTGTATATTAATCTTTCCGGCTCTATATTGGGGGGCATCCGACATTTTAATGGGTAGCCCCCATATATAGTGTTTAGAGTATTTTTACTGCATGGATGATAAAAAGCTCTTCACGAAGATATTAGGATTGAAGGCGCCTTGGTTT
>JAAYYB010000142.1 GCA_012515615.1 Fibrobacter sp. | reverse complement strand
CTTAATGAGGAAGCGACAATCGGCCCTATAGTAACCTGTATACGGCAGCACTTTGTGGAAGAGTACGGGCTTGTTGATGAAATAGTTGTCATGGATGGAATGTCGGAGGACCAGACGGTTCAAAGGGCCACAGATGCAGGTGCCTCTGTCTTTAACAATGAGAATGCCGGTCCTGAGATCCCTCTTGGGGGTAAAGGCGTCTCGTTGTGGAAATCTCAATTTGTTACCAGTGGTGACATCGTGATATTTATCGATTCGGATATTACCGATTTTGACCGGCGCTTTATCTGCGGGCTTGCCGGACCTCTTCTGCGACATGAGAATCTATTCTTTATAAAGGCTTTTTACAGAAGACCTCTGATTATGAGTTCCGGTATCTACGGAGATCAGGGAGGCAGGATAACCGAAATTCTGGTTCGTCCGCTCCTCAATGCTCTTATTTCTCCACTTGCAGGCCTCTATCAGCCGCTCTCAGGGGAATACGCCATAAGGAGGACACTTATGGAGGAACTTCCGTTCTGGTCCGGATACGGGGTGGAAATCGGGCTTCTTATGGATGTATTCTTTTCATATGGACTCTCCTGTATTGCACAGGTCGATATGGATATCCGCTGTCACCGGAACAGAAATGTCGAGGAACTCGGGAAAACCTCTTTTGCAATACTACAGGTCATCTTCTCAAAACTTAAGCGACAGGGTATAATTGATCTGAAAGAACTAAATCAGACGTTTCTTTCTGTTAATGAGGGCAGATTCGAAGAGTTCATTGGAAATGAAATAGAACTGCCAGCCAGAAAAACAATTTTTCAGAAAGTTTGCGATGGATAATCTCAACAACCTTTCCATTCCTCTGTTGTCGGGCCTGATCTTTATTCTGCTTGCAATTTTGATATTTCTGAAGGGATTCAGGATGCCGCCTGATTTTAATAAAAGAGAAAAGAAAAGAAGTTATCTTCGCAAGCGTTTGAAGATAACCGGAAATGGAAATCTGGTTTGGGATGAGGATGAGGAACAGGGTCAGGAAGATGAAGGGGATCAGGTAAGCTGAATAAAAACGTTTGCCTTCTCGAACTCATCTTCGATATTGTCAAAAAGAGTGGGAAGAGGAGCATTTTCCAGCCCGAGATTTTTCCAGACACTTTCAGTCACCATCGGAATTTTTGTATCCCCTCCATTGCCGTAATCCAGCGCTCTTACAAATATGTCGGCACAGTGTACTATAGCGGTAGTCATGTAATGATCGTGCGAAGTTGACGGATTGTGGTGATATTTGATCGCGTATTGAAGGCTTTTGGGCAGATTCCAGCGTTCTGCCAGCATTCCACCGATTTCCTCATGGGTTATGTTGAAAAGCTTCTTTTCACTTTCATAAAAAAGTAAACCCTGCTGTCTGCCGAGAGAGTATGCTTCTTTGAAATCTTCAGGAAGATACTGACAGAGAATTACTTTTCCCATATCATGGATAAGTCCGGCGATAAAGCATTCTTCCTTATCCTTGTTGCCCAGAAATTTTGCAATCGATTGTGAAGCCGCACCGCAGGCAATAGAGTGCATCCAGAACTGTTCAAAATTGAAATCGGCCACATCCGTTCTGCTTTTTCTCTTGAAAATGTCTAAAATTGATGCTGTCAGTACAATGTTTTTAACAGTTGAGAATCCAAGAATGACAATGGCATGGGTGATTGTGCTGATTCTCCCAGGAAACCCGTAGAAAGCAGAATTGACGAGCTTGAGAACTTTTGAAGCAAGCGCCTGATCAGTAGTTATAGCCTTTCCGATTTCCTCCGCGGAGGTTTTGGGGCTTTGAAGCAGGCGGGTGATCCGTTCGATTACTGTAGGTAAAGTAGGAATCGAGGAGATACCTTCAAGTGTCTTCTGCAGGTCTTTCAGTGCCACTGCTGATCCTATCTGCTCTTCTGAAGCCGGTATTGATAAACTGCGACAAATAGTTTTTTCATTATGGGATTATTGATTACGTTTGCGAATTTTTCCATTAACTGGTTTTTGAGGTCGTCCGGTGATACAGATACTGTATCTATTTTCTCCGGGGATTGTTCTTCCCCTTCAACATACACAAAAGAGATTCCCCAGTTTGTCAGCCTTCGTCCCAGAGCCGGTGACAGCTTTGTGCCCTTGGTGAGGAGTATGTTGCCGGAGGAGCCACATACTTCACGGGCGAGAACCATTTCATCCTTTATTTCACAAACGGGTGTTTTTTTCATGATATTTTACCGATTCTGTTTGTATTATACAAACTCTTTTCATAAGTATCAATCTATTTTATACCTGACTTATGCATCCGGGAAGGGACGAAGTGCAATTCTCCCTGATCCGGGTGCATAAGTCAGCTAATAGCGGTCAAATCGGCTTGACCCGGATAGTTACAATTAAAGATACTATAGACGTCTACAAAAAACCATGGACAAATTGATGCTCCTTTTTTATACTCTGATGTGATAAGGGCTTATATGCTGCCTGCCAATGCGGAATTATCATGATAAAAACCTGTATCGAAATTTTGATCTTTACTGTTTCCATATCTGCACAGAGCCTTATTGAGCAGATTGGCTGGAAAGGTGCAGATGCCGGTATTATTGCGGGGCTTATAATTACTCTGTTTTGTGGACTGGGATTTTTGCTTGGGTTTTATCTAAAATCACAGGCAAAGTTAAAAGCCGACCAGAAAGAACTGGATAGCAATCTCTTCAATCATTACTGTGAAAAAACTGAAATCAACGATGTGGAAATAGCCAGACTTCTGGAGTTGCTTAAAAATGAGATGTCTATACAGCCGCACATTATCTTTCAATCAATAACTCTCTTTGAGAGGTGTATCGATACCGAAGTTAAACGTCTATCCGGAAGCGGACTGACTCAGGAGCAGATTGACCAGGAGGATAGTCTGCTTTCAAGTATCCGAAAAAAGCTCGGGTATTCATATCTTCCGCTGGAACATCCGCTGGTATCCACCAGAAATCTTGAAATAGGGCTGAGACTTTCGGTTTTTGGAAAAGACAACCAGATCCCTGTTATCCATAAGGCAAGAGTAGTTCATAACAGTGAGTTTTTTTTCAGGATTCAGTATGATTCTGATTCCGAGGAATTTTCCAGGTTTGAACAGGGGCAGAGCCTGAAGCTGGGTTTTTCCAGGCAGAACGATGGGGTGTATGGGATTCCTGTTACTGTCTTGCGTATGGAGGACCTGTCCTCTGTTGACCTGTGCCATTCCCTGGATCTCAGGAGAAATCAGCTGAGGCAGTATGTAAGAGTGGATGTTAGTCTTCCGCTGAGGTTCAGGCTTGTTAAAACAGAAAATGAAGAAAACGAAGCCCTTTACTTAGGAAAACTTCTTAAAACCCAAATGTCGGATTTAAGCGGTGGCGGGTTGAGCTTTAATTACGAAAAGCCGATGGTTCCGGGGGACCTGATTTCCATGAGCTTTCAATTGTCAGATTCAGCTTTTGCCGGCATATCCGGAAAGGTACTCAGGGTCAGTATTAAGGAGGGTAAAACAGAAACATTTTACAGACACCATATTCAGTTTATAAACATTGAACAGAGAAACCGTGATAAAATCATCAAATATGTATTTGAGAAGCAGCGCCAGGCCAGTCAGTGGCGCTGAGAAGAGCCGGGGCGGGTATGAACTATAATTCTGTCAAGACTTCCTTTGAGAAGGGTGGTGTTACTTTCAGGATCATTATCGCCTGTGCAACCCTTATTCTTATTGGTGGCGCAATTTTTTTCATGCTGAGAAACTACCAGCAGAAGCAGCAGGTATATCACAGAAAAGCAATTTCCATAAGTGAATACGGCCTTTTGGAAGCTTTGCAAAAAATAGGAGACCAGCCGTCCTGGACCGAAGGAATTGATAAGACCCCCTATGAGGACGGGTGGTATGAGGTGGAAACGAGCCAATTTTTAAGTGCCGATACCATTTTTATGGTCATCAAATCCAAAGGATATTCAAAATCTGTTTCAGGCACAAAAGAGTGTGTTTTGAGACTGGATCTTTCCGGCGGCGATTCTACCTGGATAAGACACAGCATGCACTGAGATCTTCTCACAGGACACCCTTTTTAGAAATTGATATTCCCTTTTTCCTGAGTCTATACTATATAGTGGGCCATGCAAGTCTTTTAATTCATTTATATTGGGGTGTCTTGAAGGGGGCTCTTTTTTACCTTTTTTTTATTGACAAACATGGGATTGTTTGATAGATATTAAGATGTAAGTTGTTATAATACATTAGTTAGAACAGACAGTTAAATCAGTTTGTTAAGTGATCAAATATAGCGTGCTGATTTTTAAGGGCAATACTGGATGAATCTGCTCAGAAAATTAAAAAAAGAGAGTGCGACCGTTGGGCTGGACATCGGTCACCATTCCATCAAACTGGTGAAGCTGATGCATAGGAAAGACGGATTTGTTCTTGAGGCAACCGGTATTAAAGAACTTCCGCCGGGAGTTATAGAGGGTAGCGATATAAAGGAAAGAGATCAGCTTATTGAAGCGATAACAACGCTGGTCAATCAATGTGATCCCTCTATTATTGAAGTTGTAATCTCAATGTCCGGACACGGGATCATCTCCGATAAGTTCAATTTTAAAGTAGATCCCAATGAGAATGCCGAGGAGATGATTTTGTGGGAAGCCGGGCAGAGAAGCCCCTTTGATGTCGACGATATAACCCTTGATTACAAGATTTTGCACAGAAATCCGCAAACAAGCGAAATCGAAGTGCTTCTGGTCGCTGCAAAGAACCAGATAATGCAGAGCTATATAGATCTTCTGTATGATGCCGGTCTCAAGCCGGTAATAGTTGATGTTGATGCATTCGCAATAAACAACTGCTATTCGATGGAGTCGGAAGGACTTCAGCAAAACGGCACAACTGCTCTGGTAAATATCGGTCATGACCTGACCAATGTAACATTTGTTAAAAATGGAGTTTATCACTCAACCCGGGATATTTCAACCGCAGGGGATTTCTTCAACAAAACTCTCCAGCGCAGCATAGGGCTTACAAATGAAGAGGCGCTGCTTGCAATCAAGGGCCGTACCACCTCCAGCTTTGATACCGCAAAATTCAAGCAGGGCATAGAATATGCCGCCGAGGAGCTCTCGTCGGGGATAGACCTGGCGTTCTCTTATTTCAAGAGTTCCGAAAAGAGCGATT
>JAAYYB010000393.1 GCA_012515615.1 Fibrobacter sp. | reverse complement strand
GCGAAGAGCACCGTGCAGAAGGGATCATCGCCGCGTGGGCCGAAAACGGGATTGAGGGCTCGATCATCGGCCGTCTCACCGAGGCCCGGGACATGGTCCTTGTCCGGGACGGCGCCAGGACCGATCTGCCGGAATTCCCGGTCGACGAGGTCACCAAGATCTTTTCGCTGCGCGAAAGATAGCTGCAGAATTTCGTGTTGTCCAGGGCCGCCAGAATCTCCCCGAACCCCGGAGACCTGTGGCCCGGCGATGAAAGCGCAACACAGGGAAGACCATCTCCCTGCTCCTTTAGTGGCGGCGGCGCCCAGGCTCCGGACATAGACGGGGAGCAGGGGCCACGCCCAGGAGCACCACGAACGAGATGGCGGAAAGCAGCCAGAGTATCCGCACGGACATCGGATTCACCAAAAAAGGGCGGCTACTTTTTCACCAGTTGCATGACCAGAGAGGTATCGCCGTTTCCCGAGAGGAATTTATCGTTGGCTAGCAGCCTGAGCAACAGATCGATGTTGGTGATTACGCCTTCGATCCTGGTTTCGTTCAGCATCCGCGTCATGCGCTTCAAGGCACCCGTGCGGGTGCTGTTGTGAGCGATGAGCTTGACCAGAAGGGGGTCGTAGTACGAGCTGATGACACAGTTGGGGAACAGGTGGGTATCCACCCTGGCTCCCGGCCCACCCGGCAGGCGCACAGAGGTGACGCATCCGGTGGTGGGCATGAAGTTTTTGGCCGGATTCTCGGCATTGACCCGGCATTCGATGGCATGCCCGCTGATGCCGATGCGGCCGGGGCTCAACCGGGAGCCTGCAGCGATCATGAGCTGCTCTCTCACCATGTCGATGCCGGTCACCATCTCTGTCACCGGGTGCTCCACCTGGAGCCGGCCGTTGATCTCCAGGAAATAGGTGTTTCCATCCTGATCCATGAGGTATTCAACGGTTCCCAGGCCCTTGAATCCGATGGCTTCGATGATCATCTCGGACCATTTCCAGAGGTTGTCGCGGGTTTTGGCGTCGATATTGGGTATGGGGGCCTCTTCGATGATCTTCTGGTGACGCCGCTGGATGGAGCATTCCCGGTCGCCAAGCACCTGGATCCCTCCCTGCCCATCCGCAAGGACCTGCACCTCCAGGTGCCGGGGACAGGAAAGATAGTGCTCCATGTACACCTCGTTGCGGCCGAACGCTGCGTTCGCCTCGCTGCTGACGCTGGCGAAGTGCTGGCGAAGCTGGTTCTCGTCATAGGCCACCTTCATACCCCTGCCGCCGCCGCCGTAGAGCGACTTGAGGATCACCGGCATACCGAGCTGCCTGGCCATGGTGATGATCTGATCGGCGTTGGAAATCATGCTG
The DNA here is from genome assembly GCA_012515615.1 of Fibrobacter sp. GTDB lineage: Bacteria > Fibrobacterota > Chitinivibrionia > Chitinivibrionales > Chitinispirillaceae > JAAYIG01. The sequence goes on along the minus strand of JAAYYB010000393.1, from coordinate 219 downwards.
TAAGAGCCGGGGATGGTAGGGATGTTCAGTGACTTGACGACCTGCTTGGTCCTCGACTTGTTGCCGATGGTCCTCAGTGCCGTGCTGGGGGGGCCGATAAATGCGATGCCGTTCTCCTCGCACATGGCCGCGAAACTGGGGTTTTCCGACAGAAAGCCATAGCCCGGATGTATGGCGTTCGCCTTCCAGACAAGGGCCGCACTGATGATGGCTTCGATG
>JAAYYB010000141.1 GCA_012515615.1 Fibrobacter sp. | reverse complement strand
GTTCCGGAGCACATAAAAGACTCTGGGCGAAAGTGGTTAAAAACTGTACTCGCGGAATATGAGTTTACTGGTAGTGAACTGAATCTGCTTTTTGTTGCCGCGTCCTGCATAGATCGCTTACAAGAAATAAGGGAACAGATCGCAAGTGAGGGTTTAACGGTTCCGGACAGGTTCGGGCAGATGAAAGCGCATCCGCTACTTAGTGCAGAGAGGGATAACCGGTTGGTGTTAAGTAGGCTATGTAACCAGCTGAAAATTGTGACTTCCGAGGGGGTTAAGTAAATGAGACGACCGCTAAAAAATCAAAATAGCGAATGGTGGAAGAATGTTGATAGAGCCCAATTTGAATTTCGGGTGCAGTTTCATAATGTGCACCAGGAGCAATATAAATTCGCCACGAAAAGCGAACTTGAACGGGCTTTGAAGTATCACGGTATTTCTGGTGAAAAAGCTGAACATTTACGTAAATTTGCGCAATTTGAATAACCAGATAAGGAGCCTTTTTACAAATGTACGAAAAATTAATCCGTTATGTTGCAAATAAATACGGTCTGGCAGCTGATAAAGACTGCCTGCAAGAATGCCGGATATGTCTTTTCCTGCAACTGCCAAAGTACAATACATCTTTCGGGGTCCCTGAGCATAATTACGCAGGGCAGCAGATAACCTACGCAATCAAAACTTATTTAGCCAAAAAGAAGCCCGCTATGCCTTCCTTAGATGCACCCTTGAAAGATGGTTCCGCGTGGATAGATCGTGTGCCCGCAGAGCCAGAAAAGCGGTATATGGACCTGTACCGGGCATTGCAGAAGTTAGAGCCCGCAGAAAAGGATCTGATACACCTTTATTTCTTTCGTGGTTTGACAATGGCAGAGATTGGAAACAGTCGCCAATGTACGCGGCAAAGGATCCAACAGAAAATAGAAAAAATTCTCAAAAAATTACGGAGGTTTTTGTAAAATGGAACAGGAATTTTTAACGGTGAAGGAACTTGCAAATTATTTGAATTGCTCTGAAAAATTCATTCGAAAACATATTGAAAGCAGGCGATTGCCCGGAATGGTCAAAATTGGTAGGGTTTATCGGTTCAGAAAAAGCGAAATAGAAAAAAGGCTTTTATCTGGTCGATTGCTAACAGATAGTAAAAAGTAGGTATTTGGAGTTATAAGGATTTATGCTTATTTTATACTTGATTTCTACCGGTGATATTCATAGACAGGAAAAACTATGAATTTCATCAAAACGAAAGACGGCTATAAATCGATTGTCCGCATCAAAGGGCCTGATGGTCGTATCGTAGAGCGAAGAGCCTGTGCACGTACTAAAGAGGCACTCAAAGCGGAAATTGAGCGGGTAAAAGCTGAAATTCGACAGACTCCAGCCAGCTCTTTGAAAGTTAATCGTGGAATAAGCACCTTCAGCGACATTATCGATTTTTATACTGAAAGAAATGGTTATGCCGGTATGGAAACACTTTTTCTGAAGTTAAAGCGGGACTTAGGCAGCATTCAAATATCTGAAATCTCAGAAAAGTTTGACCAGTACATTTTAATCCTGAAAAAAGAGCCTTCCAGGACCGGAAAACCGCGGACACCTGCAACTATTAATCGGTACATTGCTTGTGCAAAGATTGCTTGTCAGTTTGCGTGCAAAAGGTCCTATAAGAAGGTTACAGGTTTAGAAGAAAATCCCCTCGAGGACTTCGAGTATTCAGCGGAGGAAGGCAGGGACAGGGTATTATCTGAAGAAGAAAAGCAGAGAATATTTACTGCTTTGATGAAATTAGAGTCTTATCTGTATTGGGCCTTCTACTTTTCATTGAAAAACCCGATAAGAAAAGATGATTTGATAAACCTTACCCGAGATAATCTGGATGAGTTCAAGCCATGGGTGCATCATTACCCGTCTAAAACCAGAAAAAGAAAGCCGCGTGAGGCGGTTTTGCCTTTTCTTGATGAACAATTGATGCAGTATTTTAAAAGTCTTCCTGCAGAATGCCCGTATTTATTCCCTAAAATTAATAAAGACGGCTCCTGGTCAAAGTTACCGGATTTCAGGAAGCATTGGGAAACGGTTCTTAGGGAAGCGAAAGTACAAGATTTCCGCTGGCATGACCTGAAGCATTGCGCGATTACCTGGATTCTGGATAATGGATATTCCGAAAGGGACATTAAAAATCTTGGAATTCAGTATGATAGTAAGATGATCGACAGGTATTATAATCGCGATGCAACAAAAGTATTGCATAAATGGAAAAATAAAGGTAAATTAAAAGCAGATGAAGGAACGATGAAGGAATTTATAGTAAAAGCCGGTTAAAAAAGGCCAAATTTCGCAAATTAAGGCAGTTTGCAGAGCAAACAAGATGAATGGGGTTCAAGTGGTCG
>JAAYYB010000140.1 GCA_012515615.1 Fibrobacter sp. | reverse complement strand
GGGTGATAGCGGAAGACCGGCGTCTTCAACGGGCTGTAGCGCAAGAGGGGACGCCATCATCCAAAAAATCTTACTGAAAATTGCCGAAAGGGATAGAGATGGTTTCCTGCTTTCGCAGGAATGACGGAACGTGGCGGTATGTGTGGTAGAAGGTCCTGGTGCGTATTGTTTCTTAGACCCCCTCCTTGATAGTCGGGGCTCCGATTGTCGTTACAGCTTACCTTTAAGGACTCATTGTGATATATCCGGATCCCATTCCGAGGCCTGATCGTAAGGGTAGGCTTCTTCAATACTCCGCTTATCATCATGAAACAGCATGCATCCCATGCCTGGACCACAGCTTTTTCCTAGTATGTACCGAAATTGCCAAAACTGCCTGTAGCTTAAACTGTTAGGGCCTCTCGGAGTATACAAGGACTTAGGAAAAATGTCCCCCTTGTATCTCTTATCTCTTGACTTGTGACTTGTGACTTGTGACTTTCGACTTGTGACTTTCGACTTGTTTTAATTCTTAATAACCACTTCCGCTATAACCGGGAAATGATCTGAAGGAAAGCGTCCGTTAAATGATGAGCGGATAATATGGGCAGAGCTGACCCGGGAGGTGGAATCTGCGAAAATGAAGTCGATTTTCGGGCCGTATCGATATCCCATGAAAAGATTAAATGTCCCGCCGGATGCCTTGGGATGAATTAAGCGGAAAGTATCGGACATTGGAAACGGGCACATCTGTCCCTGCTCCCCGGGAAGCTCTCCTTTAAAGTATCGAATCAGCGGGTTTCTCTCATTAACATTGAAATCACCTGTCACCAGCACGGGCAATTTGTGTTTTCGGTTTGTGATCCGCTCAAGAAGCATTTCGATGCTCTTTTTTCGGGATTTATGGGATCTGTGGTCAAGGTGAACATTGTAGAGGTAGAATTTGAGCCCCGTTTGTTTGTCGGAAAAAAGGGCCCAGGTACAGATCCTTGGGTGATGGCTTTCCCAGGTGCGTGTTCCGGGGACATGCGGATTGTCGGAAAACCAGAATGTGCCGGAATCGTTAACTTTGAATTTCCTGGTGTTGTAGAGGATAGCCGCATATTCACCAGACTGCATCCCGTCTTCACGCCCGACCCCGATCTCACCGTAATGATCCAGATCATCCCTTATCTCATCGAGCTGAAATCTAAGCGCCTCCTGGGTGCCGATAATATCGGGCTGATGAGCCCTGAAGAGGTCCCTGACAATGGGACGGCGGTATTTCCAGCTGTTTTTACCGTCTCTGGCGGTGCCATAGCGGACATTGAAACTCATTACTTGCAGGTTCAGATCAGATTCCAGTGGGTAGAGAGTCTGTGGAGCAACCATTGAAAGGATCATAAATGTCAGTAATACCGACTTTAGCCTGGATACCCCCTGATTCATAAGAGTAAGAATCCGTACAAAACGGAATAAAATTGCGAAAAAATCGATTTTGCACTTGAGAAAATGGTGTAATAATTGGAAAATCAGGTAATATCCTGCTAATACCGGCAGATGCATATCAGCAGCCCGAAATTTTTCATAAGCAAAGATTTATGTTGGAAATTCGGGCCATGGGACCTATTTTATAACGTCCTTTTCCGAAAGAAAAAATGTGAGTAAACCAATAATGCCGGCTGCAGAGGAGGGAAGCCTTGCTCTTTATCTTAAAGAGATCGGCAAGCTCCAGCCGCTTAGCTCTGAAAGAGAAGCACACCTTGCAGCACGTATACGCAAAGGCGATCGGGAAGCTTTAGATCTGCTGGTGAAGGCGAATCTGCGCTTCGTTGTCAGTGTGGCCAGAAACTATCAAAATCAGGGACTGTCTCTGTGTGATCTGATAAATGAGGGAAATGTCGGTCTTGTGAGGGCCGCTCATCGTTTTGATGAGAAAAAGAATTTCCGGTTCATTTCCTATGCAGTCTGGTGGGTTCGTCAGGCGATACTTCAGTCGCTGGCGGAACAGTCCCGTATCATGAGGCTTCCGCTTAACCGGGCCGGTGCGATTCACAAAATCTCCAGAACACAGATCGAACTTGAGCAGCGCTACAGCCGTGCTCCTGACATAAGCGAAATTGCCAATGAACTGAAGATCTCTGAGGATGCGGTACAGGAAACAATAAATATCTCCACAAGCCATATCTCTCTGGATGCCCCGCTTAAGGACACCGAGGGGTCTACGCTCCTGGACATGGTTCATCGCTTCGGAGATCAGAGCCCTGATGAAGGGATACATGCGATTTCTCTTCACGATGAGATCCGCAGACTGCTTGACACCCTGACAGAGAGGGAGAGCGAGATCCTGAAACTATATTTTGGAATAGATAATGAAGCTGCTTTTACTCTGGATGAGATCGGGCGGAGGTTCAACATAACCCGTGAGAGGGTGCGTCAGATAAAATCCAAAGCTCTTGACAGGCTTAAAAGCGCTTCCTGTGTGAAATCACTCCAGGCATTTCGTGATTGAGGTGTAAAATGAGATATCTGCTGTTTTTATCTCTGCTTGTTTTCTCCTGCGGTAAACCAGTCCTGGTTGATACCTCCAAGCTGCCCGACACCTACCAGTGCAATTACATGAAGGATGTATGTAAAGAAACGGAGGAGTTTGAGGGCCGCTACTCCAGGATGAGCGCTGAGGAGCAGGAAGAGTTCAAAAACGTGCTGCAGACCTACAGAAGTCAGTGTAGCGACGCGCTCGAGCTGTGCAGGAAATCGAAGTAGGACAGAACCGGATACCGCAGGTAAATCCGCGACATTTAAACAACTGTTTTATCAATTTGCAGCAGTCACTCACATTGAGTTAATCGAAGTGTGAGCGGCGGTGAGATACACCCTATCCCCCTGATGATCAAAAGACCGCCTCTACTCTGGAGGTATGCTCCTGACCCGCTTCAATCTCTTCAACCATAATCTCAAAAGTAATCTCATCTGAGGAATACTCCCGGCCTTTAAGGTCCTGTATCAGCGAGGCAACGTAATCTTTTGTAAAGTCATCGGGAACTGACGGAATCCTCCGGCTCTGGTCCTCTATGGCATTAAGCACTTCTCTGACAGGCGTGCGGGAAAAGTCTCTTGCAGGTACAAATGAATCACCCCGGCTTCCTATGCTGTGAAGGAAGCCCTCGTGAATGAGCCATCTGAGCATGCCAAGAGCCTGTGGCTCTGTCAATTCGTAAGTGGTAATGAAATGGCTCAGCACCACAGGTTTTCTCTTTCTTATGAAAGCGGCAACACAATCAAAAACCATCCGGAATGTGATATAAGTTTTATAGTCTCCCACTCGCCTGTCCCAGCGGCGCTTGGCTCTGAGCAGGGGGCGGTAGTTCTGATGAACAAATGCGATCTGTACTCCGAAAAGAACAATGAGAGAAACAAGAAAAAGTGAAAAGAGAAACAGGGGAATTATACCAAGAGTCCCGTAGATTATTTCTGTCTGCATAGAGAAGCGCACATAGGTACCAAACAATTTTCTTTCGAGTTCAAAGAGTATTCCAGCTGTCAATCCGCCAAGTAATGCAGATTTAAAGCGCACTCTTGTATTGGGGACAAACCAGATCAGAGATGTAAAAGCAAGAACCATCAGCAAAAATGGAAGCAGGTCCAGAATAGCAAGGCCCCCCTCGACAAGATCTAAACGCAGACTTCTGCGCACCTGAAAAGATGCCAGGAAAAGTACCGGGCTGTAAACCATAGCCATGGTATAGGTCCGCAGTCGAACGAAAAATGATCGGGAACGGGCCTCTTTCCATATCGTGTTAATGGATTCCTCGACAGTCCCGAAGAGACCCACTGTCACGATAACAAGTGTTATCACTCCCAGACCTCGCAGCTTCCGTGCGTTAGTAAAGAAGGTGCCCAGATAATCCAGAACAGTCTGCGGCGCGAATGGAAGCCAGAAAGAGAAGAAACGCTGGACCTGACCGGAATCTACCTCTACAATACTGGCAAACATGAATGCCGCTGAGGCAACCAGTGGAATGAGTGTAAAGAGGAGCGCGAAAGCCATCGCCGAACCTCTGGTGAAGCAGTGATTCAGCATGTATTCAGAAAAAACAACCCTGAAGAAAGTCAGAAAATTAAGGATCGTATAGGTGAATCTGCTCCTGGTTTTCTTCAGATAATCCAGGGCCTCACCGGGGTTGTATTTGAATTCGTTGAAGAACTTTCTGCTTAGTATTTTCATGATTTATTAATGATACAATGATTTTTTAAATAGTAAAGTCAGATGGCCGGGGTAAGAGGAAAATCCAGTTCTTGTTTACAGGTTAATTACCGGGCTGTGACTGCCGTGAGGCACCTGTATCCTGTCACCCCTCACTACTACCTGAAATAGCCGACTCCCGCCTCAAATATTTTCTGGTCTTTTTCACCGTAGATATTTAAACCGACATGTTCACCCTTACGTTCGGAGTGACCCATTTTTCCCAGCACCCGTCCATCGGGACTGGTGATACCCTCGATTGCGAAAGATGAACCGTTAGGGTTGCTCTCATAACTTCCGCTGTTTCCATTACAATCGACGTACTGTGTTGCGACCTGGCCGTTGCGGAAAAGAGACTCAGTGACAGACTCAGCAGCGATAAATCTTCCCTCGCCATGGGAGATGGGGATAACGTGGACATCCCCGGCAGTAACATTTGAAAACCAGGGGGATTTTACGGAAACCACCCGGGTGTATGCCATATGTGAGATATGCCTGCCGATTGTGTTGAATGTCAATGTGGGGCTGTCCTCTTTCATATCAATAATATGGCCGTAGGGGACGAGTCCAAGCTTTATGAGGGCCTGGAACCCGTTGCAGATCCCGAGCATCAGCCCGTCACGCTTGTAAAGAAGGTTGTGTACCGCGTCTTTTATGTGCGGATTGCGGAAAAACGCGGCGATAAACTTCCCCGAGCCGTCCGGCTCATCACCTGCGCTGAATCCTCCGGGAATCATCACGATCTGTGCCGCATTCACCTTCTTTACCATCGTCTCAATCGATTCCTCTATATCTGATGAACTGAGGTTTTTTGCCACAAAAACATCACACTCGGCACCAGCCTTCTCAAAGGCCCTTGCAGAATCGTACTCGCAGTTTGTTCCGGGAAAAACCGGTATAAGTACCCGCGGTTTTGCTATCTTTACAGATGCTTTCCCTGTGTTTCTCTGAGTGTAAAGCTCTGCGGAATCTGTTCTACTGAAAGCGGCACGGCTGGGGAAAACTCTCTCAAGCGGCTCTTCCCAGCTCTTAATAAGCTCATCGACAGGAAGCCCGGTTCCGTTGACCTTTATGAACTGTTCCGCGATAGTGGTTCCCAGCACTCTGCATCTTATGCCATCGAATAAAGAGGCAAAGTCTACGCCATTGTCAATCTCAAGGACAATAGAACCAGGATCGGCTTGAAAAAGTTCACCTGAAGTAAACTCACCCTCGAAGGAAAAACCGATCCTGTTGCCGAAGCTCATTTTGCTGATTGCTTCAGCAATACCACCACTCCTGACCGTGTGTGCAGACAGCACAAGCCCGTCCTTTATGGCTTTGTAAACGGCGCTGTAACATTTATCAATAGCTTCCGGATCAGGCATGCCGTTTTTATCTCGGGTGAATCCCACCAGTACTACCTTTGAGCCTGTTTTCTTGAACTCCGGTGAAATCACACAGCTTACATCGATGGGGGCAAGCGCGAATGCAACCAGCGTAGGGGGCACGTTGAGATCCTTGAAAGTACCTGACATGCTGTCTTTCCCGCCGATAGCAGCAATCTTCAGCGCTGTCTGGGCGAAATGAGCCCCCAGAAGCGCCGCAAAGGGCTTGCCCCATTTTACGGGATCGTTCCCTGTTTTTTCAAAGTATTCCTGGAGTGTGAGGCGGATACGGTGATGATCCCCGCCGGATGCAACGACTTTGGCAACGGCCTCTATCACCGCGTAAAACGCGCCATGGAACGGACTCCATCTGGCCAGAGATGGATTATAGCCGTAGCTCATGACAGTTCCTGCATTTGTCGAGCCTTCAAGCAGTGGAAGCCTGGCCACCATGCTCTGGGCAGGTGTGCTCTGGTATTTTCCTCCAAAAGGAAGTATGATGCTTCCGGCTCCTATCGTGCTGTCAAACCGCTCCACCAGCCCTTTCTGGCTGCAGATGTTAAGGTCGGAAAGCATCCCGTTCCAGGCTCTCCTGAGGGGAACATTGTCGTATTTGGCGGCTGACCGCTCAAACCATGATGATGAGTCCGGTGACGTCACCTTTACAGATGTATCCTGTTTAACACCATTTGTATCGATAAAGTATCTGCTCAGGTCAACGATGGTTTTCCCACGCCATTTCATCTTGAGCCTGCGCTGAGATGTAACTTTCGCCACTACCGCGGCTTCCAGGTTTTCTTTTGAAACCTCCTGAAGGAATTTATCGAGATCTGCCGCGGAGATTACTACAGCCATCCTCTCCTGTGATTCGGAAATCGCCAGCTCTGTTCCGTCAAGGCCATCGTACTTTCTGGGCACTGCGTCAAGATCTATGTCAAGTCCCGGGGCAAGCTCGCCTATAGCCACCGATACGCCGCCTGCACCGAAATCGTTGCAGCGCTTTATCATTTTGCTTACTTCTTTTTTCCGGAAAAGGCGCTGAAGTTTCCGTTCTGTCGGCGGATTTCCTTTCTGTACCTCTGCACTGCAGGTGTTAATCGATTCTTCAGTATGCTCCTTTGATGATCCGGTGGCCCCGCCGCATCCGTCACGCCCGGTTCTTCCCCCGATAAGAAGCACCAGATCCCCGGCGCAGGGTACCTCCCGCACCACATTCTCTTTCGGCGCTGCCCCTACCACCGCCCCGATTTCCATCCTCTTTGCAACAAAACCCTCGTCATATACCTCTGCCACATGGCCCGTGGCCAGTCCGATCTGGTTTCCATAAGAGCTGTATCCGGCAGCGGCTAAAACTGTTATTTTGCGCTGAGGGAGTTTTCCGGGGAGAGTCTCTTCGACACTGCGGCGCGGATCACCCGAACCGGTTACTCTCATTGCCTGATAAACATAAGAACGACCTGAGAGCGGATCCCTGATTGCTCCGCCTAAACAGGTGGCGGCGCCTCCAAACGGCTCTATTTCTGTAGGATGATTATGAGTCTCGTTCTTGAACATAACCAGCCACTCCTGCTCTTTGCCATCAACCATCACCGGAACAACGATACTGCAGGCGTTAATCTCTTCCGATTGATCGAGATCATCAAGATACCCCTGTCTTTTAAGCTCTTTTGCCCCGATTGTCGCCAGGTCCATAAGAGAGATCTCTTTTTCTTTATCTCCGTATACAAATTCACGGGATTTCCTGTAGCCGGCAAGCGCGGCTTTTACAGGCTCACTGAACGGCCCCTCTTCGATCTCTATCTCTTTTATAGATGTAAGGAATGTGGTATGGCGGCAGTGGTCTGACCAGTATGTATCAAGCAACCGGATTTCAGTAAGAGAAGGATCGCGTTTTTCGGTATCGCGGAAATAGGCCTGGCAGAAAAGCAGATCCTCAAGGCGCATTGCCAGCCCCATTGAGATCCGGATCTTCTCCAGTTCCTCTTTGCTGCTTTCGATAAAACGGTCCATAATTTTCACATCCGGGGGTACTTCAGATTTCATTTGAAGTGAGTCGGGTTTCTGGAATGATGCTTCCCGTGAGTCGACAGGGTTGATACAGTATTTTTTAACCTTATGGAATTCCTGTTCTGAGATATCTCCTGCAAGGACAATTATCTGGGCGGTAGCGACTGCCGGACGGTTTCCGTGAGTAAGAAGCTGGATACATTGAGAGGCACTGTCTGCGCGCTGGTCGTATTGTCCCGGAAGGTATTCAATTGCAAACGCTTTTTCACCGTGGTTTAGCGGCATCTGCTCATCGTAGAGAAAATCAACAGGCGGTTCGGCAAAAATGGTGTTGCGGGCTGCCTGGTATTCCTGCTCAGATATACCTTCTATATCATAGCGAATCAGAATTCTGACACCTTTTAGCCCCTTGATCCCCAGATTTTCTCTGAGATCATTGAGCAATCCCGTTGCCGCGATATCGCAGCCCACTTTTTTTTCTACGAAAATCCTTTTTACATCACCCATGAAATGACCGCCTTCTCCTTGATCTTAACCTGATAGTACGCCCGGAGAGAAAAGATATGCTTCCGGCAAGATGTAAAAATAAGTATTTGGCGGGTTTTTGGCATTACGAAACAGTAAATATTGTATGGATATAGATGAGCGGGGGATTTTGGGGTGTGGGTGGTCTGGGTGATAGGGTGCCCCCATAGTGATAAAGAATGAAGAACTTCTGGAAGAGGGTGTCCCCTCTTTCGCTTCAGCCCGTCGAGGACGCCGGTCTTCCGCTATCACCCCGTGTTGTCCACCAGTTGCGAAGGCAGGTAATTTTATCACATTTGCGGGAGGCCTTTGCGGTGGCACTGACGAACTGGTGGTAGATTAAAATTTATTGTAACCTGAAGAATTCAAGCATGAAGGGTTTGGGTAAATAAGGATATTTTTAAAGGCCGCTTCCGGCTTTTTCGTGGGTAGCCCCAACATATTGTGTCTAAGCACTTCTGAAACGTAAACAAGGCTTTACAGGAGGATATGGGTACAAATCCAATCCTCCGCAATGAAAAAAGATTGCTGTT
>JAAYYB010000139.1 GCA_012515615.1 Fibrobacter sp. | reverse complement strand
GGTGAAATGGATGACAAGTTCTGGTGTGCCCAGAGCAGGCACGCTGGTTTTCCCGACAGCATGCTTGAACAGGAACGGGACAAGGGTAATATTTCTCTTCTAGCTCATGCCGAGGGTGCGGGATATACCATTTTTGAGAGTTCCGACCGTCGTTTCCTGGTCCATCTGGGACATCCGGAATACGAACCCTCCCGACTCGTTGAGGAATATCTTCGTGACAAGAACGCCGGGCGTGCAGATGTCAAACCGCCCAGGAATCTTGACCTCAATAACCCCGTAAATACCTGGCGTTCCCATCGCACAGAGTTTTTTTCACAGTGGATCAAGTACATTCATGAGACAACAACTTATTGAAAGATAGAGTAGAAATGGAACTTTCCAGGTGGATGGACAGCAGGCTACCTGAGGTAGTAAAAGCCCTCGAAGAGAGTATCCGGCCCAGTATAGATGTCGCGAATGAAGACGGACTTGACCTTGCCGGAAGAAATGAAATCTACGAAATACTTGATGAGATTCTGGCCGTGCTTTTCCCCGGCAGTTTCAGTAAAGAGAAGGTCGGCAAAGATGAGGTGAATTTCTTTCTGGCCGATGCTCTCAGGCATATCAGTTTCCGTATGGGAAAGCATATCCGTGAGGTTTACAAATACCGCTGCAAACTGGATAACTGCGAAACCTGCAACTGTGAAAAAAAAGCCAATGATGCTCTTATGCACCTTATCGAGTCGCTTCCGGACATTCGGGCTACACTCATGGAAGACATACAGGCAGCATTTGATGGCGATCCGGCGGCAAGGTATATAGATGAAATTGTTCTGAGCTACCCCTGTGTTGAGGCTATCGCCACCTACAGAATTGCTCACCTGCTTTACGAGCTTCAGGTTCCAATCATTCCAAGGATCATGTCTGAGCGTGCCCATTCAAGTACCGGTATCGATATTCATCCCGGTGCGGTTATCGGTCCGCGTTTCTTCATCGATCATGGAACAGGCGTTGTAATTGGGGAGACCTGCAGAATCGGCAGAAATGTGAAATTATACCAGGGAGTCACTTTAGGCGCCCTTTCCCCATTTGACAAGGATGGAGTTCCTAAGAAAGGCCAGAAGAGGCATCCGGACATAGAGGATGATGTAATTATATATGCCAATGCCACTATTCTCGGTGGCGATACAGTGATAGGCAAGGGTGCTATCATAGGCGGAAACACCTGGATTATAAAATCGGTTCCAGCCGGTGCCCATGTTTATAACAAGGTCCGCAACGGGGATCAACCGAATACTACCGATAAGGCCGGCTGATCATGAGCATCCGGATTATTCTCAACGGTGTTCCTGAGGAAGTCTCCTCTGGAATGACTATGCTCGGGTTTCTTCAATCCCGCTCGATTAACCCATCCCATGTTGTTGTGGAAGTAAATAAATCTATTGTAAATCGTGAGCGGTTTGCAGATCTTACGTTGAATGAAAACGATCTTGTAGAAGTACTGCGTTTTGTGGGTGGGGGATAAGAAATGAATGATGAACTTTTGATCGCTGGTGTGCCTGTTCGTTCAAGACTTATTACAGGTTCTGGAAAGTACCGTGACGAGAGCATTATAAAAGATGTACTGGAAGCGGCGCAGTGTGACATTATTACAATTGCACTCAGAAGAATCGATTTTGATTCACCCCAGGAAAATATTCTAAAGAATATTCCATCCGGAAAAGTACTCCTTCCCAATACTTCCGGGGCGCGAAACGCTGAAGAGGCTGTGCGCATTGCACGTCTGGCCCGCGCAATGGGCTGTGGAAACTGGGTGAAAATCGAAGTGATCAATGACCAGAAATATCTTCTTCCTGACAATCACGAGACAGTGCTGGCAACTGAGATTCTCTCCAGAGATGGCTTCGTTGTTCTCCCCTATATGAGCCCCGATCTTTCGGCTGCCCGCAGGATGGTTGATGCCGGTGCTGCGGCGGTAATGCCCCTGGGTGCACCGATCGGCAGCAACCGCGGCCTGCAGACAAGAGAGCTTCTGGAAATTATAATCTCTGAAATTGACATACCGGTTATAGTGGATGCAGGCATAGGAAAACCGTCTCATGCCGCCGAAGCCATGGAGCTTGGAGCCGATGCGGTTCTGCTAAACACGGCTATAGCCTCCAGTGATGATCCTGTTGCAATGGCCAGAGCTTTCAGACTCGCTGTAGAGGCTGGCCGCACAGCATATCTGGCAGGTATGGCGGGAGTATCGAAAACAGCCAGAGCATCTTCTCCACTCACCGGCTTTCTTGATAACTGAAGGAGCTTTTAATGCCCTTCACCGGGATAATCTCAAAATACGACAGCTTTGATTTCGATTCTTACTGCGACGGGGTTACATCTCAAAAAGTAAAGAACATTCTTTCCAGAAAACAGATTTCTGAGATGGACTTTCTTGCTTTATTATCCCCAGCGGCATCGCAACACCTGGAGGAAATGGCTCAGAGGGCAATGGAGCTTACCAGAGGACATTTTGGCAATGCGGTGGTGATTTTTACACCTCTTTACATATCTAACTACTGCCGCAACACCTGTCCTTACTGCTCATTTGCCGCTCAGCACCACATAAACCGCCGGCATCTCTCTGTCGATGAGGTGGAAAAAGAGGCTGAAAATATTGCCCGTACAGGAATCCGCCACATTCTTGTCCTCACAGGAGAGTCAAAAGAGAAAGCTTCAGTAGAGTACCTTGAGTCCGCAGTCAGGGTGCTCAGAAAATGGTTTTCCACTATCTCTATTGAGGTCTATCCTCTCCAGGAGCAGGAGTACGGAAAAGTGATCGAAGTGGGTGTTGACGGGCTTACTATATATCAGGAAACTTACAACATCCCTCTTTACAAAGAACTTCACAAAGGGGGCCCGAAAAGCAACTACGAATTCCGGCTGCTTGCTCCGGAACGCGCCTGCAGGCAGGGGATACGGCAGGTCACTGTCGGGGCACTTCTTGGACTTTACAACTGGCGCTCCGAGTCATTCTTTACGGCCCTGCATGCGGCTTATCTACAAAAGCAGTTCCCGTCAGTTGAAGTCTCTGTTTCTTTCCCCAGGCTCAGGCCGCTTGCGGGAGATTTTCAGGTGAAGTATCCTGTAAACGACCGCCAGTTTGTGCAGATAATGACAGCTACCCGTATCTTTCTCAACTCTGCCGGAATAACGATCTCTACCAGGGAATCGGAAAATTTCCGCAATTCAGTTCTTCCGCTTGGAATAACCAAAGTTTCTGCCGGAACGTCAACCGCTGTAGGCGGACACTCCGGAAATCCCTCAACGACACAGTTTGAGATCGCTGACAGCAGGGATGTTTCCCGGATGAGAACGGACCTGATGAGAATGGGGTTTCAACCGGTGATGCATGACTGGAACAGGAAGTACCTGGAAGGTGAAAGTTGCAAGTCGTAAGTCGCAAGTTGTAAGTCGAAACGTCTATCGTGCTATATAGTAAAGCTCCTTGAGCGAAATCGAAAGTCGCTAAAGCAAAATTCTGACATTCATGTCTGCAATTTACTGTGAACTTGAGGAAAGCTTTGCACTTATGAGTCTGTTAAGACTGATTCCTGATTCTGCTGCTTCAATAGAAAGCCTTCTATGCACCTCTGGTGGAATACGAACCAAAAGTTTCCCACTATACTTTTTAGTCACCAGTGGTTCAGGAACAGGCTCGTTATTCTTTTTTCATATTATCTACAGAATCTGAAATTATACTCTGAATCCCCTTAAGTGCATCTACAGGAGTTGATGCTAACCAGCTCAGGCTTGGAAACTCAGCGCAAAGTCCAATATATTCCATGTCCTCCTGCGACCAGAAAACACGATATGAATAATGATCATTTTGCAGAGTTTTCATCTTTTATCCTCTCGATTGCTTTTAATACCTGCTTTACTTGATACGGCTTCGTAAGTACTGACGTCCTCAATCAAAAAAATTACCTGCTCAATATTGCATTTTTTATCTTATATACCAGTCTCACTTACCTTCCATCCCCCGATCATTTCTGAAAGGATGTCACATGAACCGAGTAGAGCTCGCATTGCGGACATTTTTCTGGATTTTTTTCAATAAAAAGTTTGCGGATAAAATTGAGGAGTTTTTTGTGGAAAAGCAGGAGGCTCCAGAGAAAGAGGAACTGTCGGCAATCGTGGAAAAACCACGTCCTGTCCGGAGTGATGCGGTGCAGGTAGTAGCCCTTCTGCAGAGGGAAGGGAGACTGGTGGACTTTCTAAAAGAACCTATAGATACATACAGTGATGCTCAGGTGGGCGCTGCAGTGAGGGATATTCACCGTGACTGCGCGGCCGTTCTTGACCGGGTGCTTGGAGTTGTTCCGCTGGTTAAAGATGAGGAGGGCAAAACAATTTCCGTCCTTCCAGGCTTTGATCCTGAACAGTACCGGCTTACCGGAAATGTCACCGGAAATCCACCCTATAACGGTGCTCTGCGTCACCACGGGTGGCGGGCCACAAAAGTGGAGCTTCCTGTCTGGCGCGGCAGCGATGAATCAGCAGAGGTCCTGGCCCCTGCAGAAGTCGAACTGCGGTAAATCATCTTTTCATTTTTTCCGGTATTACCCGTATTCATCATCCCGATGAAACGGACTGGAATTTTCAAAGAAAACATACGGTAGAAAAATATTGGAAGGAGCTTTTAGCATGGCTCAATTTGCAGTAGGTATTGATTTAGGCACAACTAACAGCATTATTGCTTATGTGAATCTCGATAATGAAAACTCGCCTGTGGAACTTTTAGATATGCAGCAATTAACCGGACCTGCCACTATCGAAAACAGGCCATCACTGCCCTCTTTCTGCTACCTGGCTACAGAGGCAGAAGTGGAAAAAGGGGTCTTTGATCTCCCCTGGGAGGGTAAGCGCAGGTTTGTTGTCGGAGATCTTGCCAGAAGACAGGCTGCGGATGTTCCCACTCGCACAATCGCTGCGGCAAAGTCGTGGCTGGCTCACAGCAGGGTTGACAGACGTGAACCGATCCTTCCCTGGAACGCTCCGGCTGATGTAGAAAAGATTTCACCAGTGGAAGCCTCCAGACGTTATCTCCAGCACATGGTTTCTGTCTGGAACAGTAAATTTCCTGATGCACCGATTTCGGATCAGCAGGTGATTCTCACTGTACCTGCCTCTTTTGATGCCAGCGCGCGTGAACTGACAATGGAAGCCGCTCATCAGGCCGGCCTTCCTCAGGATCTCCTCTTACTCGAAGAACCTCAGGCCGCGGTTTATGCATGGCTGGCTGATGCAGGGGAGAACTGGAGAAGCCGCCTTAATGTAGGGGATACACTTCTTATATGTGATGTAGGCGGGGGAACCACTGATTTTACCCTTGTCGGAGTAGGAGAAGAGAACGGTGATCTTGTGCTCAAAAGGATCGCTGTTGGAAACCACATCCTTGTAGGTGGTGACAATATGGATCTCACTCTTGCCCATTTTGCCAGAAATGTTTTTTCCGATAAGGGAGTTAATCTTGATGCCTGGCAGGCTGTTTCTCTGTGGCATGCATGCCGTAATGCAAAGGAACTGCTTCTATCGGAGAATCCCCCTGAAACTTGTCCTGTCACCATTCTTGGACGGGGATCAAAACTTATCGGAGGAACTGTATCTGTTGATCTGGAGTCTTCAAGTGTCTCATCGCTTCTGCTTGACGGATTTTTCCCGCGCTGCGATTCGGATGCATCACCATCACGCCGTCCCGCATCCGGTTTTCGTGAACTGGGGCTTCCATTTGAGTCCGATACCGGTATTACTCGTCATCTGGCCCATTTCCTTCGGGCTCATGGTGAAAACGGGAACCCGATCAGACCCACTCATATCCTCTTTAACGGGGGGGTATTCAAAGCTGATCCTTTCAGGGCACGGTTGATGGAGGTCGTTCAGAGCTGGTTTACAACAGGAGAAATCACTCCGCTTGAGAGTACCCCCGATTTTGATTTTGCTGTGGGCCGGGGTGCCGCATATTATGCTTTTGCAAAGCAGGGGAAAGGGATAAGGATCAAGGGCGGAACCGGCCGCTCATATTATGTCGGAATAGAAACAAGCGGCCCTGCTGTTCCTGGAATAGAGCGCCCTCTGAACGCATACTGCGTTGTTCCTTTCGGCATGGAGGAGGGTAGTGAGATTGATGTACCGGGAGAAGAGATCGGGCTTGTAGTAGGGGAGCCGGCAAAATTCCGTTTCTTTTCATCATCGGTACGTAAAGATGACAAGCCCGGCGATGTGCTTCCGTACTGGTCAGAGCAGGAACTTGAGGAGTCCGATTCTCTTGAAGCGCAGCTTCCGGCAGATGAGAAGTTTACTGAAGGATATGTACCGGTGCGTTTTCATTCGAGAATAACCGAACTGGGAGTTTTTGAGCTGTGGTGTAAAAGCACAATATCCGATGATTCCTGGAAGCTTGAGTTCAGTGTGAGAGACAAAATCAAGTAAGAGAGAGATCTCATGCGGAAGCGTAGAGAGAACATACTTAGTTAGAACCAGTAATTACTTAAAGACTATGGACGAACAAGAAAAACAACAAGAAACTAAATACATTATAGGAATCGATCTGGGTACGACCAATTCGGCAGTATCCTATGTCGATTTTTCACGAAAACCACACAAAGTTGAGGATTTCCCGGTAATGCAGATTACAGCTCCGGGAGAGATTGCAGATAATCCTCTTTTTCCCTCTTTTCACTACGAGGCGGCGGGGTCAGAGTTTTCCTCAGGAGCACTCCGGTTGCCATGGGACAAAGAGGAATCTAAAACAGTCACAGGGGCTTTTGCCCGTGACCACGGGGCCCAGGTACCCGGACGGGTGGTAGTGTCGGCCAAATCCTGGTTGAGCCATTCAGGTGTGGACCGGACCGCCCCGCTTCTTCCCTGGCATGCGGCGCCGGATCTGGAAAAAATCTCGCCTGTTGAGGCTACCTCGCGCTATCTCTCCCATATGCGTCAGGCCTGGAATTATGCTCATCCTGATGATCCCATGGAGAAACAGGATATCACAATTACCGTCCCTGCCTCTTTTGATGAAATCGCGCGGGAGTTGACAGTTCAGGCAGCGGCTTCGGCCGGTTTATCCCGGATTGTCCTTCTTGAGGAACCTCAGGCTGCTTTCTATGCCTGGATAAACCAGCACTCAAAAGAGTGGCAGAATATGGTCAGTGCCGGGCAGAAAATTCTTATCTGTGATATCGGCGGAGGTACAACCGATTTTTCACTGATACAGGTAAGGGGTAATCCGGACGGATCTGTTCAGTTTCATCGTATCGCAGTAGGTGACCACCTGATACTAGGCGGAGATAACCTGGATCTGGCTCTGGCATATTACGTCGAAAAAAAGATACAAGGTGATAAGAAGCTCTCCCCTCACCAATTCGGTGCTCTTGTAAGGAGTTGTCAACGTGCAAAAGAGACTCTGCTCGGTGATAATCCGCCCGACAGGATGTCAATTAGCATTCCCGGATCAGGTTCATCTCTTATTGGCGGCAGCATTCAGGTCGAGATAACTCTTGAGGAGTCTCTCAATGTCATGCTTGAAGGCTTCTTTCCTTATGTAAATTTGACCGATAAGCCTCAGACAAGGCAGTCCGGCTTCCAGGAATTCGGACTTCCCTATGCTGCTGATCCTGCAGTTACCAGGTATCTTGCAGCATTCCTTACCTCTCACCGCAGATCTGCAATCGAGCATTCAAAAGAAAGCAGAGTCGATTCTGCCCGTCCGGACATAATTCTATTCAATGGAGGTGTGTTTACATCTGCGGCAATTCGTGATCGTATTCTTGAATCTCTTCGCAAATGGTTTGATGATGATCAAAAATGGAAACCGGTTGTGTTTAAAACTGAGTATCCTGAACTTGCTGTTGCCCGGGGCGCAGCCTATTTCGGGGTAGTACGCAGGGGCGGCGGGGTGAGGATCACTGCAGGCCTGGCACGTACATACTACATTGGAGTGGAAAGCGCAGGAGAGATAAAGGCTCTGTGCCTTGCTCCCGCAGGGCTCCAGGAGGGGCAGAGTGCGGATCTCAGCGGCCGGGTTTTCAGCCTGCTTATAAGGCAACCTGTTGAGTTCCCCCTTTATGTATCAAGTAAAAGGACAACTGATAAACCCGGAGAGCTTATCTCCATTGATCCCCTTGAAATCTATGCTCTTCCACCCATACGCACTGTTCTACGGTCAGGGAAAAAAATGGAAGCAGATACAGTGGATGTTGAACTGCATGTAAAGCTGACTGAGATCGGCACTCTTGATTTGTGGTGCACCGAAATCTCCGGGAACCGCAGCTGGAAACTGCAGTTCGATGTGCGTTCCGCAACTCGTACCGATATTGCCGCTCACAAGGGTACTGGGGAACTGGCCGGCTTTCTTGACAGTGAGACAATGGAGTTCTGCCGGAAAGCCATAGCTGACACATTTAGACCTGTAAACGGCAAGACTGCTGATCCGCAATCTCTTGTAAAAAGGCTCGAGGATATAACCGGAACGGGTCGTGAACAGTGGCCGCCGTCTTTGCTTCGGTATTTCTGGGAAGTGTTGATGGATATGGAGCAGGGCAGGTCGATTGATCCTCTTCATGAGGCAAGGTGGCTTAATCTGGCCGGATATTCTCTTCGGCCCGGTTACGGGTATGCTGTTGATGACTGGCGGGTAAAGCAGACCTGGCAGGTTCAGCAGAAGGGAGTGATTAACAGCAGAAACCAGGCATGCAGGGCGGAGTGGTGGATTTTCTGGCGCAGGATAGCCGGAGGGTTGACACCCGGGCAGCAGCGGTCTCTTGCCCAGCCTCTTATTGCCTCCATGCGTGCTTATTTTCGTGGGGATGAAAGCCGCAAAAAAGGAAAAACGGAATCCAAATACGGCACACACGAGCTGGCGGAAATATGGCGGTTGCTGGCCTCTCTTGAACATCTGCAGGCCTTATGGAAAGAGGAACTGGGGGGCATAGCTGAAAAAAAATTATCACATCGTAATGATTCGCTTTCAGATGCCGGAATCTGGGCAATGGGCCGCCTTGGCGCAAGGGTGCCACTTTACGGGCCGTTAAATGAACTTGTGTCACCCGAAGTCGTTTCGGAGTGGATCTCAAGTCTCCTTACCTTCAGCCAGCCCAACCAGACCGTTTATCTTGCTCTCATGCAGCTGTGCCGGAAAACCGATGATCGTTACCGGGACATAGACCCTCAGTTAAGGGCCGATACAATGAAATTCATGAAAGTCTTCAATGCCCCTTCACATTTCATTGATCTTGTCGAAAACGGGGGCAGGCTCGATGAAGAGGAACAGAGCAGGGTGTTTGGAGAGAGTCTGCCCAGCGGGTTGAGAATTGGTTAGGATGGTTGATCCCGGGTTACAATCATAAAGAACACTCTTTCCAAACCTTAAAATATCTTAGCGGAAAAAAACTATTTTTACTCTTCAAACCATAACCATCAAGGTTGCTTCAGTCATCTGATCCAAGGCTGCCTCCTGGAGAGTTCCTTTGAGTAATTCTTTACCAATCTTTCAGAATCGTGATTCTGTCATAAGTGCATTGCACGATTGCAACCGCCTGATTGTAAAAGCCCCGACAGGATCCGGAAAATCAACTCAGATCCCTCAGATGCTGCTTGATTCCGGCTTAATCGAGGGTACGATCCTTGTGCTGCAGCCACGCAGGCTTGCGGCAAGAATGCTTGCGTCAAGGGTTGCTTTTGAAAGAGGCACAGAACCGGGTCAGGAGATTGGCTTTCAGACACGCTTTGAATCGCAGATTTCCGAAACGACAAGAGTAAAATTCATCACCGAGGGAATTCTGCCCAGAATGCTTCTCAGCGACAAACTGCTTTCGGGAGTATCAGTTGTAATATTCGATGAATTCCATGAACGCAGTCTGACTGTTGATCTGGGGCTGGCTTTGATCCGCCAGCTTCAGGAGAATCTGAGGCCGGATCTTAAGCTTGTTGTTATGTCGGCCACGCTCGATACCGGACCGCTGATCGAATATCTTCCCGGTGCCGCTTTGATCAATTCCGAAGGAAGAACTTTTCCTGTATCAATACAGCACTATTCAAGAGGAACTTCTTCTGAGCCCTGGGTTTTGGCTGCTGAAGCCGCTTCTCAGCTCATTAGAAACGGTGCTGAAGGCGATCTGCTTGTGTTTATGCCCGGACTTTACGAAATAAGAAGAACCGTCTCCGCGTTGCAGGAGAGTCGCCTTGGTGAGCCGGTACAGATTTCGATGCTCTACGGGGACCTTTCTTCAGACCTTCAGCAGCAGGTAATGGAGCCCTGCGGCAAGCGCAAAATCATAGTGGCAACCAATATCGCGGAAACTTCCCTTACCATCCCCGGTGTGCGGCATGTGATTGACAGCGGGCTTGCGAGGGTGAACCGGTACGATCCTGTTCGTGGATTCAACACCCTGTATGTTGAGAAAATCGGAATTGATTCTGCCGGTCAGAGGGCTGGTAGGGCCGGGCGGGAGGCACCAGGCACCTGTGTCCGCCTCTGGAGCCAGACCGATCATCAATCCCGCCCTCAAAGGACTCCTCCTGAAATACTCAGAGTTGATCTGGCTGAAACTGTTTTACAACTGAAAATGCTGGGATACAGCGATCCGGCGTCTTTCCCATGGATGGAATCTCCGGGAGCACAATCCATAAATGCCGCGCTGGAACTACTGGAGTGGATCGGAGCTATTGATCAAAATGGAGTGCTTACTGAAAATGGAATGAGAATGGCAGATTTTCCCATGCATCCCAGACTTGCGTCGCTGCTGCTTGAATCTCACCAGAGGGGGGTTATAAGGAAGGGAACATTTGCCTGTGCTGTTTTATCTGAAAGACCCGCTGTTTCCACTACCCCGGATCTTCCCGATGAAATATTGAGGCAATGCGAGGGTTCTGATTTTTCGATGTTAGAGTATGTAGTTGACAAAGTTTCTGAATCCGGATTCGATCCGGGCCTGTGCAGAAAATGGAATGTAAATGTATCTGCTGTTAAGGCAATACTGCGGACAGAGGCATATTACCTGCAGATCTGCAGAAAAAAAAGGATGCATACGCAGGACCGGGAGTCTGGAGCTGAACCACTTTCTTTATCTATCCTGGCCGCTTATGCTGACCGGCTTGCCAGGCGGCGCGATCAGGGTACTCTTCAGTGTGAACTCAGCGGCGGCAGAAGGGGTGAGCTCAGCAAAGACAGTCTGGCCAGGGGTTCACGATTGATTGTAGCTGCTTCAATAAATGAACTGAAATCAAAGCAGCAGACTGCCCCGCGAACAGTTCTTTCGCTTGCGTGCGGGATAAAAGAGCAATGGTTGAATGAGTTATTTCCCGACAAGATAAAAACCGAAACAGAACTTGTCTGGAACAGCATTCGTCAGGCGGTGGAGGAAAAAAACAAAACGGTTTGTCTCGGTGTGACAATAAGTGAAACTGTAAAGCTTGACCCTGATCCGGAAAAAGCTGGTGATCTGCTGGCTGACACTATTATAAACCTTAAGCTTCCTCTTTCAGGATGGAATTCAGAGGTCCAGGATTTCCTCAACAGGTCCGGATGGGTAAGGGAGCAGTTTCCTGAGTGTGGGACATCCAGGTTTGGCGATGAAGAATACAGTTTAGTGATACACGAACTTTGCAGAAATGAATTTCGGTTTGAAAGTGTTAAAAACCATCCGGTTCTGCCCTTAGTCATGGAATTTTTCCCCGGAAACCAGCGGTCGCTTATCGAAAGGACTGCACCGCCATTTTTTGTCAACCGGGAGGGGCGGAAACTGAGGGTTACTTATAAACAAGGCTCCGCACCGGTGATCAGGGCAAAGATTCAGGATCTTTATGGTATGTCTAATTATAGAGCCGCAGAAGGAAGGGTTTCTGTGGTATTTGAAATTCTGGCCCCTAACATGAGACCTGTCCAGGTAACAGATGATCTGGACCGGTTCTGGAAGGTCCATTACCCTGAACTCAAAAAGACACTTGCAAGGAAATACCCTAAACACAAGTGGCTTTGATACCCTGTTCATAATAATTGACATCGGACGGTCTCTACCGTAGAGTCAATGTATCATATGCTATTTAAATTTGTGCTTTGTTTGCTGGGAGAACATTTCTGCGAATATGCGAAATGGGAGATGATGGCCAGGAGGGTTGAAAAGAAACGCATTCGTGTGGTGAAGGTGATTCCAGCGGAGGTGCCGACGGGGTGCAACGAGTTAGTTTTCGAGAAAGAGGCGGCTTAGGCCAGATGTGTCAGGAGAACCAAGGGATAATCCGGGACGGTGTGGATGAGAACCGGACGATTTACGATGAGAGCTGGTCATCATGGGAAGACATGAAGCGGTACGGTCCGGCGAGTCGTTGGCACCGGTGGCTGATTGCGGAAATTTTGAAAACCTGTGGACTTGGCGGGATCGGTTCTGTT
Source organism: Fibrobacter sp. (assembly GCA_012515615.1). GTDB lineage: Bacteria > Fibrobacterota > Chitinivibrionia > Chitinivibrionales > Chitinispirillaceae > JAAYIG01. The sequence continues at coordinate 12,101 of JAAYYB010000139.1, read as the reverse complement.
TTGGATTTCGGCTGCGGCAATGGGGTAACTACGCAATTTCTTTCGGAACTTTTCCCAGATGCCAGAATGACAGGATGTGACATTTCCCGGGCAGGGATTGAAATGGCGAGGCAGCGTGGGGGGGGGGGAGATTCCGGTTCATCGTGGACGACGGCTCCGCGATTTTACAGGAGAAATTTGATCTGATTAGCTGCCTGGAAGTTCTTGAACATGTGCCGAATTGGCAACCGCTGCTGAAATCCATGGCGGAGTCATCGAAATATCTTCTCCTTTCTTTTCCGACAGGGCGGATGAGGCCGTTTGAAAGCCTGGTTGGTCATGTAAGGAATTTCCGTAAAGGAGAAGTTGAGTCTGTTCTTGGGGATTGGGGAATGCGTCCGGTCAAGGTGTGGTATGCGGGGTGGCCCGTGTATTCTCCGCTCTATCGAGATGTCTGTCAGGTTTTAAATATCGGAAGCAGTACGTTATCGCGTGGCCGGTATGGTTTTGTCCAGAAGACGGTTTCGGGTATTTTTTACGCAGCATTTCGTTACGGCACGCTACGCTGTCGGGGGGATCAGTTCTGCGGAGTTTTTGAGAGAATTGGCAGAGATTGAGCGTGACACAGTGGTTTTGATTGCTTAAGAATTGACACTATAATAGTGCTCGCAAATTTTGGAAATACCCTGAACACAAGTGGCTCTGATACCCTGTTCATTATTATTGACATCTGGCGATCTCTACCGTAGAGGCTATATATTATATGTCATTATCGATATTTGAGTACATTCTGCTTAGATTAGCCAGACGTTTTTTTCTCTAATCGTTTTCTGGAGAGATTTGGATCAAATTGGAATATCTACAGAAAATACGCGCGTCAAATACTTGCATCTGAGCAGGAAAATTGATATCATAAAAGGCCACTATAAAAATATGAAAGGGGAGGGTTTCAGGGATTGCATGATGCCCTGGATCTCTCTTTATGTATCAGTAGAAGGCGATATCAGGCTGTGCTGCAGGTTTCAGCGGAATGCGGTTCAATATGGGAAATACTACTGATGACACTGCATTAATGGAAACATTTAACAGTGAAGAATACCGGAAATTCAGTACTGCATTACATAAAAGGCATACATCCTCATTCTATATGCTGCCAGTGTTTGCCTGAGAGTTTCTTTGATGTACTGCGGGAAAAGTTGCTGAAAGAGGTCGTCTGATGGTTTGTACTTTAAGAAAACGCACTATCATACTCGGTAACTATACAACAGGTATAGGTGCAGTGGTCGTCGGGGCCGGAGCTGTTGTAACTAAGATCGTTCCTGACTATGCTGTGGCTGCAGGTTTTCCTGCCGGAACTCTTCATTACAGGTAAGGATAATGATTTCAGAGAAACTGGTTAAAACTATTGAGGATAACTTCCGGGCATCTTTCTCCCGTGTTTTCCCACACAAGTTAAATTTTGAAGCAGCTGCGCGCGATCTTGTGAACGAGAAACGTGTAATCGAGGAACTGGAAAGGGTCTCAAGAAGTACTACCATGGACCTGCAGGGTAAAAAGATGCTTGAAATCGGCAGCGGCTTCGGGATGCTGGTGGCCGTTGCCAGAAAGAGATTTGGTGCGGAAGCCTTTGGTGTTGAACCTTCTGAGCAGTTTCGCGGCTCATACCCCATAAGCCTCTCTGTTCTAAAGGAAATGGGCATTGAAGATAACCCGATAAGAATAGGGTGCGGCGAAGATATTCCACATGAGGACGGTTTATTTGATATCGTTTATTCCTCAAATGTCATTGAGCACGTAAAGGACCCGGCCAAAGTTTTCGCTGAATCTGTAAGGGTTGCAAAATGCGGTGGATACATTATTCATAATATCCCAAACTACGGCTCCTGGTGGGAGGGACACTACGGAATTTTCATGCCTCCATACAGCCCGGCATGGTTACTTAAACTAATTGTCATGTGCATGGGACGTGATCCATCGTTTGTTGATACACTTCAGCTGGTTACATATAATAAAATTCGTGAATGGCTCTCCCCCTGCCTGGATTCTGTTGAGGTTTCGACTGGGGACAGAGTCTGTGGGTTGAACGTATGAAATCGCTCTCTTTCTCTGAATGGGCGATGCTTGGAAAACTAAAAAGAGTACTCAAGATTGTTAATTACTGCGGCTTAACCAGTCTGATTATATCACTGGGAAAGTTATTTCACTGGGAAACGCCATTTCTGCTTGTAATCAGGAAAAAATAGCCATGCTGGTAAAACTTACTGAAATTGCCACAGTCCTTGCCGCCGTTGCACTGCAGACCGCTTACCTTCACAAGAAAAAAACTGGATTCAAGGCCATACTCCTGCTCAGTATCGTGACCATTCCTGTTCTGGTCATGTCAATTGAATCGATGAATACTTTTCTTACCTATGATGAAACCTACATAATAAATGAAGTACTGAATATTACAGATGTTCCGCTCGGACAGTGGCAGCTTGGGGCGCTCCGCACCACAGATCTGCTTGTGGGTTTTCCACTGGCTGCATTAAAAATCATTTCCGGCTTTTCGCTCGATATACTGACATTATTCGTGAAACCACTACACTGGATTATAGGTTTCTTTGTCATACTTCTGATAATTGATAACCTGGTGCGGATTTTAAAAAAGGAAGATGAATTCCTATTTGCCTATACGCTCCTTTTTTTTGCTGTGATGCTGCTGCCAGTTGTAATTATGGCCCAGAAAATAATTAACTATGATTCTCTTTCAATGCTCTTTGGCACACTTGCACTGGTTTTATTGGCGGCAGGGTGGCAGAAAGATGATAATTGTCGTCTTTTCCTTAGTATCATTTCAGCTACTCTTGGAGCTCAGGAAAAACTTATCTCTTCACCGATACTATGGGTCTGCCTCTGCCTGGTGCCACTTAGGGTTTCCTGGAAAGCCGACATTGAAAATACAGCTTCACTGATTAAGAATGTATCCCTAAACTCTCTCAAAGCAGCAATTACGACAATATTGACTATTCTGTTTACTTATTCTATTGTAGTCTATGTTAATAAGAGCGATGTTCCAGATACAAATGTGATTAATCTGTTTTATCCTCTGATTTCCGGATTGTGGCCGGTACTGAGACTTGCCGGACATGGTGCAGGTCCATTTATGTTAAGAGGATATTTCAACAGCTTTCTTTACATTCCTGTATTTGCGACACTCCTGTCGCTATTTCTCGTATTATTTAATATTTCTGTTATGTTAATTTTAAAAAAAGCCAGTAACACACACTGGGCTCAGATATCAGGTAAGCTGCTACTCAACCAATTACCTCTAATCAACTACATTCTCTTTACTGTTTTTCTGATTTGCGGAGTTTGTGGTACTTTTTTCATTGATGCCCGGTTGGGGCCTTTTATTCCGCCTCTTCCCGGATCTTATTTACCTCCTGTATCTTTTAACTATTGCTTTATTCATTTCGGTGCAGGCAATGCTGCTACCCATATAATTATTTCAATCTTTTGGGCATACGTTATATTTGTCAATGCTATTCCGACCACAATTGTTTTTCTTGCTTTCTTTAATGCTGTTTTATTCTTTCAGAAAAGAAAAGAAACTTCATCACCGGTATTGGAAATAACCTATACAGCAGCTCTTCTTGCCCCCTTTGCGTTTGGGCTACTTTTGGTCCCTGTAGAAAACAGATACTTTAACCTTTTTCTACTTCTATTAACACTTGTTAATGTGTACAAACTTATTGAAAGTAATATAACTATTTGCGGGAAAAAAACGAGAATTGCTGCAGTTGCCGCAATCTGTTTGCTTCTGATTGAGGTACTGCCATTCAGGCCGCTTTACGGTGCTTTTCGTCCTCTCTGGTCCAACTATTCACAGCTCTACAACACAACCCCCTCAAGGGGGGTATCGAATCCATGGTGGATGGGGTGGGGTGAGGAGATTTCAATTGCCGGGAAGAGAATTGAAAAAAGACTATCAGAGAGTAATAGAAAACTCTCTGGTGTACAAATCTATCACAATTATCTGGGAGAATGGCTGTACAGGAAAAATGATGCGGTTCTTTTTTTGCTTGATACATGTACTTTTTTCCGATATACAGAAAATGATTTTTATATCCTGAATCGCAGTATAATTGCTCAATCTCCACCTTCCTTTCCTGATAGTGTTCCTCCATATGATATAATCAGTTTCCGGGGATTTGTTACTGCCTGGGTCTTCAGGGGAGACGACCTGAAAAAACATGGGTTCGCCTTTAGATGAGCTTGTAATTAATACGATGTGCTTTGCTTATGAAACCAGAAAAAAAAGTTTTGTTTAAAAAGATACTCTGGAACACGGGACGTTACGGATTTTCAATTCTGTTGCTTTTAATTCTATTGCGGGGCAGCAGAATAAATATGTTGACAGATGCGTTTAGATCGGTAGGTCCGCTACAGATTATTGTCAGCATACTGCTCTTCTTTGCCGCGCAGTTGGTATCATCTTTAAAATGGCGGATATTCGCAAGGGGAGTTTCTTTATCTGGTCTTTTCAAATGGACTATCGTTGCCAATTTCTATTCCATGCTGCTTGTGGGGCAGCTCTCCGGTGATGTTGTGCGGATTTTTAAAATGAGAAAACTTGGCAATCAGACCGGCTCGTGGATAGCACTGACCTTTTACGATCGTTTTTCAGGCCTGATCAGCCTTCTTTTTATCTCTTTTCTCTGCCTCGCTTTTTCACCTATGAAAGAGCATATTCCACATTATTTTTATAATGTCAGCCTTATTTCACTCATCTCGGCCTGCGTTCTGGCCATCGGAATAGTCTTTATTGTAAAAAATATCAGACGCATACGTGAAATTCCGTCTCTTCAGTCCGACAGATTTAAAAAGGTACTCTCGTGGCTCTCAGGATTTTCTGCTGATGAATTCAGGGGATGGGGAAAGTGGATTTCCTTTTTTACACTGGCATTTCTTTACCAATTGATTGGAGCCGTTATTGTATTAATTCTTGCATCAGGCATTCTTCCTGATGTGTCATTTATTGACTGGTGCTGGATAATTGGATTGACATCAATACTGCTTCTAATTCCACTCTCGGCTGGCGGATTAGGGATCAGAGAAGCCGGATTTGTAGGAATTCTTTACATTCTGGGGATAGCACGGGAGCCGGCCATTGCTATTTCACTTCTAATATATTCGATTCAGATGACTGGAGCAATTGCAGGGGCAATATTGAATTCCTTACCTGTCGCCAGCAGGATCGTGCGTCGGTGAAAGATTTATGCTATTGCATGATACTCATATTTTGTGTTCGCAATTACCTTTTGTAGAAATACTGAATAGTAGTAAGGCATCGAAGAAAATATTATACAGGTAAACTCCGGTCCTGTTGGTAATCAGAAAATAACAACTTCATCTGACACTATTGATATTGTAAATGTCAGCATAACATCTGGCAATCTCATTCCAGTCGTAGCGGCAAGCTGTTTCAATGGCATATGCTCCCATCTTTTCCATTAACTCAGGATTGGAATAAAGGGTCTTAACAGCTGACACAAGCTGCTCCGGGGAGTTGATATCCACAAGAAAACCATTTTTCCCGTTCTCAATAAGATCCTCCGAGCCATATACTTTTGTTGAGATAACCGGCTTTCCACACGCAAGCGCTTGAAGTACAACGCTCGGCATACCTTCAAAAACAGAGGAGAGGACAAAAACATCAGCTTCATTATAGGTTTTACAAAGATCCTGAAGGGGTACCCAGCCTGCAAAAGTGCACATTTCACTGAGATCGTTCTCACATATATATTTTTCTGCCATTCCTCTGTCCGGCCCCTCACCGACGATTTTAAGGGCAATGTTCGTTTTGGGTATATCTATACTGATTAAAGATAATGCCCTCAGCAGTACCATCAATCCCTTCTGAGGTGCTATTCTTGCTACAAAAAGAAGCCGCAATTTGTCTTTACGGGCAGGTTGCTTTGCAAGTGGATAAAAATCCTGTGTACTGATTCCATTGGATATCACTTCCACTGGAATATCTGGAAAAGTTCTAACGGCAAGTCTGCACAGTCCTGAGCTGTTAGCAACCACATGTGAAGCATTTTTCCAGACCGCATGTGATATCCCTTTCAGTATTCTATGGTGTATTCCAATCTGGTCTGGCAGAAATCCCGGGACATCTCCACCCAAAAGACTTACAACATAAGGAATTTTGAAGATTTTCCGGGCAAGCCAGCCAAGGGGGCCAGTGGGGAGAGCGAAGAACACATGGATAATGTCGGGCTTCCATTTTTTAATCTGTTTGAGCATTGGAATTGCCGCATGCAGTACAAAACTGAGCATCTCCGGCATAGAACATTCCGATATCAGTTTTCTTCTGCATTTGATCCGGAAAACCCGGTAACCATCCTTTTCTTCGTAAAGAGGAATGGATTTGTGTGCTGCAGTTAAAACCCTGACCTCATGTCCCAACTTGGACAGAGATTTTGCGATGTACATGCTTGTTGTTCCACCGCCTCCACCAAGTGGAGGGAATTCATAGTTCACAAGGAGGCATTTCATTACTGTAACTCTGTGTTAATCGTCTGAGGCTCTCAATTATTCCTTCTGATAGCTTGAATGAAGGAACCCAACCCAGCAGTTTTTTTGCTTTGCCAATATCCAGAACATTGTACTCAAGATCGAATGGCCTGGGCGGCAGGTGGTTCAGGTCAAGTTTTTTTCCAACAGAATTTTCAACTTCAATGAGTGCATCTTTTATGGTGGTCCCAGACCCGGAGCCAATATTGATTACTTCATTGTAGATGCCTGATGTGTAAATCTTTTCGAGAGCTCTGGTCAGGTCGTCAATGAAAAGAAAATCTCTTACAACTTGTCCATCTCCCCATATATCCATTTTTTTATTGATAAGAATACGCCTGAGTGCCGTATCAATTATGCCTTGAGGACGCTCTTTTATTTCGTCTATTCCAAAAGGATTGCTGACTCGGACAATCACATATTTGAGTCCTGCAAGATTACTGTGGACTCTGATATAGTTTTCAACTGTCGTTTTCATGACACCATGGGAGTTAACGGGCAGAAGCGGGTCAGATTCCTTAAATGGTACGCAATTTCCTTTTCCATATACAGTCCCGCCGGAAGAGATGAAAATAAAACGGCTGATTTTTGCTTCACAGCAGGCCTTGATCAGCCGGACCGTACCGATAATATTCTCTTCAATATCGTTCACTATTGATGATTCAGAAATTGCAGGAAAGCTCGTACAGCCGAGATGAAACACCGTATCACCACGTAACAGGGTTTTTGTAAGCAGTTCCGGATCACCGAAGCTGCCGTGTTCTATATGCAAATCAGCCAGCCCCGGTGGAACATTTCTGCTGCGGAATAATGGAATTATCTGGTCATGACCTCTGGAAAGGAGTTCCTTGACAAGGTGTCTTCCGATAAAACCATTTGCGCCTGTTACTATTATTCTGTTCATAGATTTTGAATTAAGATATTACAATTGTAGCATAAGATAACTTCTGATGCTAAGTGTTTTTTTCAGAACACTCACTTGCATAACATTACTGTAACAACTGTTTGAAACTCATAAAGTTTTTAGTAGTGCCTTGGAAACATGCCGGCCTTGTTGAGCATGTTTTTCGACCAGCTTTGGTATTTCTCACAACTCATTGCGCAGCCCTTCTTCAGGCAGATTAACTTTACAGAAGGTTCCCAATCCTTAAGAGTATCAGTCGACGCGCCTGAATCATATCTCATACTTTCCCAAGAAATTTTTCAAGTACCCAGAAGTTCCAGAGGAATCCTCTGTTATCTGCTCTTTGCCCCGTATGCTCTTCTGATTGTTGTCTGGTAAAATCTGCCCTTAGTTCAGGATGCACCCGGTCTCCACTCAAAGAAAGCATCTTCTTCTGAAACCATTTTCCTACCGGTACCCCGAAACCCTTTTTGCTTCTGTACAGTATCTCTGATGGAAGCAGGGGTTCCAGTGCCTTTTTCAATATGTATTTGGTCTGGCCGTTTCGGAATTTATAACTGCTGGGAATCCTTCTCACAAAATCCACCAGATCAATATCCAGGTATGGTGCCCTTACCTCAAGGGAGTTCATCATACTGGCGCGGTCCACTTTTACAAGGATATCATCCTGCAGATAAAGCCTGGTGTAGAACTGAAGTGTTTTGTCGACAGGATCGTTTGATTCACAGGTGTCCCAGCACTCTATAGCCTCAGAATAAATGCTATCGATATCCGCCTTTTCTCCGAAAAGGTCTCCTAATCCGCCAGGGTCCAGAGGGCCGAGCCAGACAGGGTTCCAGATCTTTCTGTTATAAGAAATGCCCCTCAGTGTCCTTTTGATCTTGAAATCAAGGCTCATATTAACATGAGATACAGGCATTCTCTGAATTATCATCTGCACTGCTTTATGCAGGGGACGGGGGGTAAGCTTTGAATACATCTCTGCTAAATGCAATGCCCTGAAAGGATCGTAACCTGCAAACAACTCATCCGCTCCATCTCCGCCCAGAGCTACAGTTACATGCTGCCGTGTTTCTTTACATAACAGGAATGTGGGCAGAAGAGAGCTGTCTCCCATCGGCTCATCAAGTCTGCTTATAATACTCTCAAGGAGGTCCTTTGCGGTTTGAAGTGAAAGCGTACGGTGGTGGTGCTGTGATCCTATAAGACCCGCCGCAAATGCGGAGTATTTTGATTCATCAAAACTCGGCTCTTCAAAACCTATGGAAAAGGTCTTTAAATCCTTTCCCGATTTAAATTTTGAAGCAAACCTGGCAATCGATGATGAGTCTACTCCTCCGCTCAGAAAGATCCCGAGAGGGACATCAGAGATCATCCTTCGCTTTACTGCTTTTTCAAGAAGATCACGAATCTGCTCGCACCAGAGCTCCTCTGCGCCCGGCGGCTCTGATTCAAATGGCTCAAGTTTGAATTCCCAGTACCGGTTTAAATTGAGTTTCCTCTCTGAGATGTCAAAGAGAAGATTATGTCCCCCGGGCAGCTTGTAAACTGAATTATAGACCGAGTTAGGAGCTGGTATGTAGCCATAGGCAAAATATTTTTTCAGTGACAGAATCGAAACCGAAGCTTCAAACAGAGAGTGCTGCCGCAGAGAACTCAGTTCTGATGCGAACATGAAGGTGCCGGATTTATATGTGTAAAATAGCGGCTTTTTCCCGAACCTGTCCCTGCTTAAAAAAAGCTGATTGTGCTTTCTGTCGTATATAGCAAAAGCCCACATCCCGTTAAGTTTTGAAGGAAGCCGGGCACCCCACTCTTTATAGCCATGGAGAAGCACTTCGGTATCTGAATGGCTGCTGATAAAATGGTGGCCGGCTTTTTCCAGAAGTTCCCTGAGCTCAAGATAATTATAGATTTCCCCGTTGAATGTGATTCCAAGGTCACCATTTGCGGTCCACATCGGCTGTGCACCCCCCTGGATGTCAAGGATTGAGAGACGTTTGTGGGCAAGGTAAATCCCTTTCTCAGGATCACTCCAGCAGCCTTCAGCATCAGGGCCCCTGTGGGATAGAACCTCATTCATATTCTGCAGGTCCCGGATATCTCCTGAGCCTGCAAATCCGCAAATTCCGCACATCCGGGGTGTTACTCCATATTTCGTGTATATGCGATCTGGTAGGACTTTCTGTCCTGTGACTCATAGTAAGTCATCATGTTGATTTGCGCCAGAAGCCCCATGAAAACTGAAATAATTCCTATCAGAAGGAATAGAATGGTTACAAGTGGAAGAGGAGTCTGGATGAAACTTTTTCCACCGAAGTATTTGAAATAGAGCATTCCAATAAAAGTGAGAAATGACAGGCCGAAGCTAAGCAGCCCGAATCCGCCAAAAACATAAATCGGTCTTTGAAAGTATGCCTGGATAAACTTTACCACAACAAGATCAAGTATAACTTTCACAGTTCTTTTCAGGCCGTATTTGGATTTTCCATACTGTCTTGGACGGTGATTTACCTGAACCTGGGTCACTTTTGCACCGTTCCAGCTTGCGTAAATCGGAATAAACCGGTGCATCTCTCCATAGAGGCGGATATCCTGCATGATTTCACGACGGTATGCCTTAAGGGTGCATCCATAGTCATTGAGTTTTACACCTGAGATTAGTTGTATAATGTAATTGGCGATTTTGCTGGGAAGAGTACGGATAAGCGGATTATCCTTCCGGTTTTTTCTCCATCCTGAGCACACATCGTAACCCTCATTTAATTTGTCAATTAACACAGGAATATCTGCAGGGTCATTCTGCAGGTCCGCATCTATGGGGATGATTATTTCACCTTTGGAATAATCTATTCCAGCCATCATGGCAGCTGTCTGTCCGCTGTTTCTCCTGAAATGAAGTACTTTACATTTTTTATCAGATGCAGACAGGTTGTCAAGGAACTTTCTTGAATTGTCAGTCGAACCATCATTGACTATTATTATTTCATAACTGTATTTCTTTTCAGTCATGACATCAGTGATCTCTTTTACAAGATGCGGAAGGCTGTCTGCCTCATTAAACGATGGTATTATTACAGAGATGTAGACTTGACCGGTTTGCTCAGACATATGTTCCAGGTGCTATCCTTGTGAATAGAAATTAACCAATAATACATTATAGTATACAATTACTTTTAAATCAATGGCTTAGTTGAGGAGATGGCAACAGAGATTTTGCAGATAGTATGAGATGGATCAGTCAGGAACAAGTTTTCAGGGAATGTGAAATAATAGACAAAATAATGAGCCGCAAAATTCGTATTTTATTTTTATTGAACATTGAATGTGTATTAATTTATATTCTTTTAGAGTCTGCCCGTGAATTGTCATAAAACTTGTCGTATCATTTGCTCTGCGCGGACACCCTCACAATCCAAGGGATCATCTCTCGTTAATAATGTTCCCGGATTATACAAGAACAAGGATTTTCGATCATTTTCCCTGTAAACTCTCTGGCCTTCACTGTTCCAAGCATACTCCATTTCAGGGTGTCTCTAACTATCCTGAAAAACCGTTCTGGGATGTGCGTAAGCCAGTTCTGTTCCCATATTAACCAATCATTTTTTTTAAGGAGGGCTTATGCCTAAGAAACTCTTTGTTGGAAACCTCCCGTTTTCAAGTACTGAAGAGTCAATCAGAAACCTTTTTTCCCAGTACGGTGAAGTCGTATCTGTCAAGATCCCAACCGATCAGATGACCGGAAGGCCCAGGGGCTTTGCATTTGTCGAGATGGAAAACGCTGATACAGCTATTGCTGAACTGAACAACTACAGCTTTGAAGGAAGAAATATCAAAGTTGACGTCGCACAAGAACGTCCGAGAACCGGTGGCGGCGGCGGTTTCAACCGTGGCGGCGGTCGCGGTGGCAGAGACTCTGGCGGCAGAAGAAACAGCTGGTAATAAACTTCTCAGTCCGATTTGAACCTGGAGCGTCTCATCGCTTCAGGTTCATTGCTCCGGTATACACTCTGCGTTCAATTTATTCATATCCTGAGCACTTCTTAAGCACTTAGTCCGGTGAGCATTTAATCCATAAAGTTAGCAAAAACTGTATTGCTGCCTGCACAAAAGTGATAAAGTAGACGGTTTCCCGTCTCTATAGCATTGGCAAAAAAACATGCAGGAATGGTCAAGGTGTTGTGATATGCGAGATTTTGTGGCGATCGGTTTCTCTGACCACCTCTGAATCCAGAGATATCTCAATTGGAATATCCCGTATTTTCTCGTATATTTTTTTGATGCGGTAGTGTGACCACCACTCGTAAAGAAATATATGGATCGGTTTCCACATCGCTACCCAGCCTGTAATGCTTAACCCCTCCATCATTATATTACCAAATGTATTTTCAGATAGAAATGAGAGTGCCGCTCTGGCGCTCATGCATAAAAACAGGAAAAGCGACCCCATAATTAACGCCAGCCGACCTTCCTGAAGCAGTGACCGCATTTCCGAAGAGGCCATGGCAGCGCGAAATCCGAAATAATTTTCGACGTCGTCCCGAAGTTGGTGGCAAATAGATTGCCTTTAAAATAAAAAAACCGGATATTCTATCTTTCACCTTGCAAGTAGAAAGAGGGAACTCCGGTATGAAGCTCGAAATTACTCTCGAACTGG
>JAAYYB010000138.1 GCA_012515615.1 Fibrobacter sp. | reverse complement strand
TGCCGGTCCGGTAAAGCCCTTTTTGTAAAATATACTCTCCTACAGTATCAGGAATAAGATGACGGCAGGAGAATCCGTTCATGAGGTATTTGCGTATCATGGTAGAGCTGATTCCCCATTCCGGTGACGGGAAAGTATGAACATTTGCACCTCTGAGTTCATCAGGAATTTTCACCGCATAGCCTGGGCGGTGGGCAACACAGAGGTCAACCATCTCAATTATGCTCCGGTACCTGTGCCATCCTGAAATCTCGGAAAGATTGTCGGAGCCGATGATGAAATAGATCTTTTTTTTATTTTGAGCGCTCAGCTCCTCAAGAGTATCGATAGTATAGGAGTATCCGGGACGGCTCAACTCTTTTTCCCATATTGTCGATCCAGGTTCGTTCTGAAGCGCCAGACGAAGCATCGCAAGACGGTCGGATGATGATGCAGTCACGCGATTCTTGTGTGGAGGATAACCGGAGGGAATAAAAAGGATTTTTTCAAGGCCAAAGAATTCACGGGCCAGAGATGCTACCACGAGATGACCATTATGAACCGGATCGAAGATACCGCCAAGCACACCGATTGGTCCCGACATTCCTGCTCTCTCCTGCAAATAATGCCGGTCAGGATATACGTGAACGCAACATCTTTGCCTTATTGATTATCTCTTTATCTTTGCCGTATTCAAGCAGCTGATCGATAATTTCCTGCGCCTCGCCTTTTCTATCCAGCTTCACCAACAGTTCTGCTATGTTCAGATAGGCCAGATCTATGAACTTCGAGTCTGGAAACTGGCTGATAAAAGACTTGTAGTAAACTATAGCGGCTTCAGGTTCATTGATCTTTTCATAAAAACGGGCGTTGTCAAACTCTTTCTGGGCAAGCTTCTCAACAGCCTCATTCAAATACTTTGATGCACTGTCAGCTGCGGAGCTGCTCGGACGAGTTTCCAGAAAATCTCTCAGCAGCCGGATTGCTTCGTGGGTTTCAGTTTGATCGCGACTGGAAGAATTAGACTGGAGATAAACCGAAAGTCCTACTCTGAAAAGGGCATCCTCAAAGAATGGAGAGCTGGGGAAATCCTGTACAAGCAGATCAAATTCGGTACGGGCATTCGCATAATTCTTTGTCTTAAGATTGGACATTCCCAGATAATACAGCACACTGTCAATCACCGTGCTTCCGTTGCACTGCACCTTTACATCTTCCAGAAGAGTCTTAACCTTCGAAAATTTCTGATTATTATAAAGTTCCACTGCATCAGAAAGCTTTTTTGAACAGTCGTACTGCTTTGAGTGCATCTTTGTGCCGCCAGCACAGGAGACCAGAAACAGTATGGAGATCACAAGGACACAGGAGAGATATCTTTTCATGTTTTATTCCAAGAGTTATGGATTTAATGGCGAGCTTTGCCGGGTAAACTATAACTTATAAAATTGGTTTCTGAGAGAGCATAAAAGCAAGGAGTAGTAAAAAAAACCGAGCTGAAAAAGCAGCATCAGCTGATTCCTGATTTATGCACCCGGATCAGGGCAAATTATACTTTCCCCTCCTGGATGCATAAATTGTTTAAAAAGCTATTTCAAATCAGAGAGGTATTTTTCAGCACGGGGAACATATTCACTGGCCGGATAACGGTCTATAAGAGTCTTCAGCTCGGCTTTAGCCGCTCCGGGCTGACCCATTTTTAAATAACACAATCCGATCTTAAGCTGCGCATCATCCGCTTTGGCTGATTTCTGATAGGAAAGCACTGTCTTAAAAGAAGAGATGGCCTGGGCAAACTCCCCTTTTGCATAGTAGCATTCCCCTATCCAGTAATGGCTGTTATCCTGATATTTTCCTGATGGATACTGCTGAAGCAGATCGCTGAAAATCTCTATGGCATCATCATACCGTCTTGTATTGTAAACCTGGAGTCCTCTCTGATAAAGATCATATTCAGGAG
>JAAYYB010000137.1 GCA_012515615.1 Fibrobacter sp. | reverse complement strand
GAGCCTGTTCTGGAGTCAATGGATGGGGGATTTTTACAATACAAGCCTTGTCAACTGGCTCGTTGACGACTGGAAAGTGTCGGTTGTAAGGGCTGCGATGGGTGTAAAGCATGAAGAGACAAAAAGCGGATACCTGTACGATGGGACTGAGAAGAAGAAGATAACAACGGTGGTAGATGCAGCGATTAAAAAAGGTATCTATGTCATCATTGACTGGCACGACCATTATGCTTTTAAAAATCAGAAAGAGTCAATCCGCTTCTTTGAGGAGATGGCCCGGAAGTATGGAGAGTACCCTAATGTCATCTATGAGATTTTTAATGAGCCCATAAGAGAACCCTGGACAAGTGTAGTTAAACCTTACTCCGAAGCGGTTGTAGCGGCAATCAGGGCGATAGATCCCGATAATATTATCATTATCGGTACACCATCCTGGTGTCAGAATGTTGATGAAGCGGCCAATGATCCTCTGGAAGGTGAAAACCTGACCTACGCTCTCCATTTTTACGCCGCAACACACAGAGGAGAACTGCGCGACAAGGCAGAATTTGCTCTTAACAAAGGTATTTCTCTTTTTGTATCTGAATTCGGCACCTGCCTGGCATCGGGAAACGGTTTCCTCGATACCGCAGAAACTGAGGAGTGGTTCAATTTCATGGAGGAGCACCACCTGAGCTGGTGTAACTGGTCCATAGCCAACAAAAACGAGACCGCCTCCGCACTTCTTCCCGGCACCCGCCCTGTAGGTTACTGGCAGGAATCAAACCTCAGCCAATCAGGAAAGATTGTCAGAAAGAAACTTCGACGGTATGCAGGGATAATCGATGTGGAGAAGCCCCAAAAAGTAAGGAAAAGCTTTTTTAAGCTTAAACCTATCTGATTTCCAGGATACAACCCGTTTTATCTACCTGCCCGCCATCGCCGGGTCTTTTTGGAAGAGGGTATTCCCTCTTGCGCTTTCTGTCTTTCTGTTAACAGTTTTCTCTCCTCTGTCATCTGGAAGAGGGTGCCCCCTCTTTCGTTCAAGCCCGTCGAAAACGCCGGTCTTGCGCTATCACCCCTTGTTGTCCACCATTTGCAAAGGCAGGTAATTTCATCACATATTCAAACGCCTTTGCGGCCGCAGTAGCAAACTGGTAGAGACGTCCGCCGGACGTCTCTATCGAGATGTGACTTGCGACTCAGAATATGTATCCTATTGAAAAATGGAACTCCCCAGGTCTTTCACCCGGCCTTCGGTCAATCTTCCATCCGTAAAGAATTCCGATCGGACCGATCGGGGTAATGTATCTTATTCCGCAACCCGCGGAAAACCTGAACTGATCAGCCGAAGCGGAAACGAAGTCATCCTCGAGCCGTCCTGCATCACCGAAAGCTGCCAGTTCCACATTGAAACCCATATCAAGCCGTGCCTCGATGCTTGCGGAGAGTGAAGTGTAACCGCCGCTTGAGTCTGAAGGGTTCAGAAGATTCTCTTTATATCCCCTTACATCGTTTCTTCCCCCAAGGTAAAATCTCTGATCTGCAGGAACATCTTTCGCTCCCCCGTAAGGCATCAGATACCCCCCGCGTACCACCCCTGCAAAAGTAAGTGCACGCAATGGAGTTATGTATCCCCGGAGCTCCATTTGAGTTTTTATGAAATTATCATCTATACTTCCGATACTTTTTGAAATCTCGACCGCAGAGCCCGCAAAAATACCTTTTCGTGGACGTGTGAAAGAATCCCGATTGTCCCAGGCAACCGAAGGCTTTACAGTCACGGCATTGCGGGGTAGAAGGTCATCTTCGATATCAAGTGAATCACTTAGTGTGACATTATCGTCAAAATTCAACTTGCGCTGTTCATAACTGCTGCCCAGCCCTATAACAATATTCTTCATCGGGGTAGCAGTCAAAGCACCGGAAATACCGTAAGCCGTTGCGGTCCACATCTGATTGGGCTCTGATTCCTTCTCTCCGAAAACCTGAAGAACTCCACGGATTCGTGAA
Source organism: Fibrobacter sp. (assembly GCA_012515615.1). Lineage (GTDB taxonomy): Bacteria > Fibrobacterota > Chitinivibrionia > Chitinivibrionales > Chitinispirillaceae > JAAYIG01. The sequence continues at coordinate 323 of JAAYYB010000137.1, read as the reverse complement.
GCAAAAAGGCGGGGCTCAATTATCCCTGATTCCCCGCGGAATCCTACCTTTTTGAAGTCACCGCTTTCCCACAATTCATCAATCCGGCTGATCTCCCCACTGATATATCCTTCCCGGTTTAATCCAAACAGGTTGCGGTCTCCGGCTCTGGCGTTTACAAAGGCTTCCTTGTCTGACTGATAACCTCCCCCTACCGAGCCGTAAAATGGTTTTTTCTCGGTGCCTTCAATATAAAGATGTACGGTGTCCCTTTTCTCACGTAAACCGATTGTCCTGAAACGTACAGAACTGAAGAGTCCCAGATCCCTGATGTTTTTCATGGT